>JAWOEN010000200.1:0-9331 GCA_046482725.1 Cloacimonadales bacterium (SeqCode) | reverse complement strand
GCCCGGATTATCATCATCGGTACCAGTTGCTCGCGAGAAGCTAAAAATATTGCTGAGCTGAGTGATTGGTTGTGGGATAAATATCGCTTGCCCTATCAGATAATCTCTGGCGCCGAAGAAGCATATTTCAACGGTTTAGCCAACCAAGCAGAATTTCCGCAAGCCCAGAAACTGTTGCTCTTTGATCTGGGTGGTGGTAGCACAGAATTTACCTTGCTACAAGCTAAGCAGATATTGCGCGCGGAATCGGTCAATATTGGCATTCGCCGTTTCGAATCTGAATTTGGCAACGATTATGCCGCGCTCAAAGCTCGGGTTCAGAGCTTGCTTCCCACTTTTTCTGCAACTGAAAAAGCTGATTTGACTTTGGTCGGAATCGGTGGAACTGCTTGCAGTTTGGCAGCTCTGCTCCAAAACTTGCAGGTTTATGACAGTCAGCTGGTGCATGGCAGTTTTATTTCCACCGTTCAGCTCGATAAATTGCTGGATAATATCTCCAGCTTGTCGAGATCTCAATTGGCTGAGAGATTGCCTTTCGAGCAGAAAAGAGCTGACATCATCCAGCTCGGTACCATCCTGGTGAAAGAAATAGTTGATTCTTTTCAGAGCTCAGGATTTTTTGTTAGCGATCGTAGTCTGCAATTTGGCGTTCTGCGACAGAGCAATGATAAACTAGCCAAGATGCTGAAAAGAAAGGAAATATGTTTGAAATAATAAAAAAATTAAATCATCTCAAAGGTGATCCCATCGAGATAAAGATCAAAGGTAAAACTATTGGGCGTGATACATTTACCCTGATTGCCGGACCTTGTACGATCGAAAATTATCCTGATCTGCTGACCGTGGCGCGAGATATGAAGAAACTGGGAATCGATTTTTTCCGCGGTGGTGCTTACAAATTGCGGACTTCTCCCTACAATTTTCAGGGAATCGGGCAGCGCGGTTTGGAATATATCAAGCAGGTCAGCGCTGCCACCGGGATGATCTCTGTCTCGGAAATCGTTTGTGCCGAAGATGTAATGAAAATGAGCGAATATGTGGATATTCTACAAGTTGGCACGCGCAATATGCACAACTACCGTTTGCTTTGGAAATTGGGCAAAGTAAAAAATCCCATCTTACTGAAGCGCGGCATGAGCAGCACTATCGAAGAGTGGCTGTTGGCAGCCGAGCACCTGATCGAAGCAGGCAACCCCAACGTGATTTTGTGTGAGCGCGGCATCAGAACTTTCGAAGAGTATACCCGCAACACTCTAGATATTGCCGCAATTCCGGCTGTGAAAACTCTTTCCAATCTACCGATTATCGTCGATCCTTCCCATAGCTCGGGACGCCGCGAGATGATCAAATCGCTCAGTTGGGCAGCGGCAGCCGCTGGAGCAGATGGCTTGATTATCGAGACCCATTTCGATCCCGATCGCGTGATTTGCGATGCCAAACAAACGATAGATTATCAGACTTTAGCAGAAATCATCAAGCCGCTGGAGAGCTTGAAAAAATTGTGGAATAAAACCTAGAAGGATTTATGAGATGAAATATGATCTACTGATTTTTGATGCTGACGGAACTCTTTTTGATTTTGCCACAGCAGAAAAACGCGCTTTTTATCAAACTCTCAAAATCCAGGGAATCGAAACTGATCTTGCTGACTTGCACGAGCTTTATCAAAAGATCAATCATCAATATTGGATCCAATTTGAACGGGGAGAGATCTCTGCTGCAGAGTTGCGCAGTCAGAGATTTAAGGAATTTTTTGCTACTGCTGCTTTGCAGTTAGATGCCGAGCAAGTGAGCCGCCAATATTTGGAATATTTGGCAGAAGGCACAGATCTCTTGCCGGGAGCAGAAGAGCTGCTGCAGCAGCTGGTAGGTGAAGCTCGGATCGTGCTGGCGACCAATGGTTTGGCAGATGTGCAGTATCCGCGGATAGCTGGTAGTAGCTTAGCAGATTGTTTTTCAGATATTTTTATCTCGGAAGAATTGGGCTTTCCCAAACCTGATCTTCGCTATTTTGAGGCAATGTTTCAGAAATTACCAGAATTTGAGAAAGCGCTGATTATCGGTGATAATTTGGCTTCCGACATTCTGGGCGGAATTAATGCGGAGATCGATAGCTGTTGGTACAATCCTGCCCAAAAAAGCAATACTTTGGCAATCACTCCAACTTATGAAATTGCCGAGTTGGCAGATTTATTAGATATTTTATAATTGATGATAACAATAATGACCAGAAAATCTGAGGAGTTAAAATGAAATTTTTTAGAATTAGTTTACTTTTATTGATCCCACTATTTTTGTTAAGTGGCTGTGGCGAACCGGCCGAATTGGGCAGTGAGAAAAATCCGATCAAAATGTATTTTGTACCTTCCATGGAAGCGGGCAAGATCGTTACCAGTGCTGAAGAGATAGCGGTTTATCTGGAAGAAAAGACCGGATATTCTTTCAAAGTGGCTGTGCCTACCAGCTATGCCAGCGTGATAGAAGCGATGGGAACCAAAGAGACTGATATTGCCTGGTTGGCAACTTTTGCCTACATCTTGGCCAACGAGAAATTTGGGGCTGAAGTGGGCTTGACCACGGTGCGACATGGCTTGGAAAAATATAAAGGTCAATTTATCGCTCGGGCTGATAGTGGCATCCAAAATCTGGAAGATATAGCCGGCAAGACTATTGCCTACACCGATGCAGCTTCCACTTCCGGTTATATCTATCCGGCAGCTATCCTCAAGCAGAAAAATATCCAACCCGAGAATTATATCTTTGCCGGAGGTCATCCCCAAGTGGTGCTTTCGGTCTATCAGGGCAATGCTGATGTGGGCTGCACCTTCTGGTCGCCTCAAGCTGATGATGGCAAAATTCGTGATGCTCGCTATGCAGTGGAAGAGACCTTTCCCGATGTGGCTGAAAAAGTGAAAATCATCGGCTTCACAGAATGGATTCCCAACGATACAGTTACTTTCCGCAAAGATTTTCCTGCTGAGATGCGCGAGCAGATTATCGAGGAACTCTTGGCTTATGCCAAAACCGAGGTGGGCTCAGAGACTTTGGTGCGACTTTTCCAGATCAACGATTTTGTGCGGGGCAGTGATGAAGATTATGATGTAGTGCGCGAAACTCTGCGCTCGATCGATGCTGATGCAGCTGATTTTATGAAGTAAGCTTATGTTGGATATCAAGAAATTAAATAAAATCTATCCGGGCGGAACGCATGCGGTGAAGGATCTTGACCTGAAAGTGAACAAAGGTGAATTCTTGATCTTGCTGGGTCTTTCCGGTTCAGGAAAATCTACTTTGCTGCGCTGTATCAACCGCTTGATCGAACCCTCCAGCGGTAAGATTATCTTTGCTCAAGAGGATGTGGTACAGGCAAATTCTTCCGAGCTCAGAAAAATTCGCCGCCAGATTGGCATGGTCTTTCAGCAATTTAATCTGATAAAAAATCTGACAGTTTTGACCAATGTCCTCACCGGGAAATTAGGTTATCAATCATTTTGGAAATCTCTGGCAATTCGCGCTCAGAAAGATGAAGTAGCAAGGGCTGAGGCCAATCTGCAGCGAGTCGGGTTGCTGCAGTTTAAAGACAAAAAGGTCAAAAATCTCAGTGGTGGACAGCAGCAGCGCGTAGCAATAGCTCGGGCTTTGATGCAAAATCCGCAACTTATCTTGGCGGATGAGCCGGTAGCCAGCTTGGATCCGGCCACAGCCGACAGCGTGATGCGCTATCTGGGTGAGCTCAATAAAAATGATGATATCACTGTAATTTGCTCGCTACATTTTCTTAGTTTAGCCCGCAAATATGGCACGCGAGTAGTTGCGCTGAAAGATGGCAGAATAGTTTTTGATGGCTCACCGCAAGAGATTGATGCCCAGAAATTTCAGGATATTTATGGAAAAGATGCCGAGGAGGTAGAAATTCGATGAAAATCTACGATAAAATAAGATCAATAATCTTGGATTTGGTAATCTGGCTCTATTTATTGGGCTCTGTTTATTATCTCGCCAGCTTGTTGGAGATTAGTTGGCCACTTTGGATTATTGCCCTGCTGGCAGTTTTGTTGACTAGCTTTTTTCGAGCTATCAAAGATTCCCCCGGTATAAAGCTGTTTGGTACGCTGGAGAAAAAATGGTTTCGTAGCTGCAGCGGTTGGATCATCAGCTTACTAATCTTGATAACCATGATAGTGGGCTGGAATGTGGTGCAGGTAGATTTGGTAAAATTATTTACCCGCAGTGGCAATGCCAAAGGCATCGTTTCCGGCTTATTTGATCCCAATTTCACTTTGCTCTCACAGAGCATGAAAGCTTTGGCAGAAACCATCTACCTAGCTTTGCTAGCTACTGTCTTGGCAGTTCCCTTGGCTTTTGCACTGAGCTTTGTGGCAGCCCGAAATTTGATGCCCAAAACGTTTTGGGGCAATAGCTTTTACTATCTGGTACGCACGATAGCCACGATCTTTCGCTCGATCGAAGCTTTGGTTTGGGCGATTATTTTTACAGTTTGGGTTGGCATCGGAGCTTTTGCCGGCATGCTGGCTCTGATGATCCATAGTGTGGCTGCGCTGACCAAGCTCTATTCCGAGCAGATCGAGAATATCGATCGGGGACAGGTAGAAGCGATCAAGGCGACCGGAGCCAATACTTTGCAAGTTTGGATCTTTGCCGTCATTCCGCAAATCATTTCGCCCTATCTGGCCTTTACCATCTATCGTTGGGATATCAATGTGCGCATGGCTACAATTGTCGGCTTTGTTGGTGGTGGCGGTATCGGACTTCTCTTGGTACAGCATCAGCAGATGTTGCGCTGGCAAAATGTCGGACTTATCATTTGGTTGATTGCTTTGGTTGTTTGGATCATGGATATGGTCAGTGGCAAAGTTCGTGAAAAATTGCAGGAGATGTAATCTCCAACATCTGATTGTTCCGACGCAGGAGGATCATCAGATTGTTTTAGGAAAACGTACTCTAGCACCAACATTTAGAAGATCAGCTTTGCTGAACATTCTAAAGTTTATGTTTATTTAGTTGCCAGTAAGATAGAAGGATTTTTTATGAAATACAAAGCAGTAATTTTTGATTTAGACGGCACTCTGATAGACTCAATGGGAGTCTGGGAAGAGGTGGACAAAGAGTATCTGCAGCGCCGCAATATTCCCGTGCCGGCAGATATCTTTGCTGAAATTTCCGGCGGAAATAGTTTTGAAGAAATTTGTTTGCATTTCAAAGATAAATTCGGTTTGAGTGAGAGTATTGAAGAGATCGGTGCTGAGTGGACAGAGATGGTGGGTGAACATTATGAAAAGCAGGTAAGCCTGAAACCGCAAGCGGCAAAATTATTGGATTTGTTGCAAGCAGCTGATGTCAAAATCGCTCTGGGTACCAGCAATTCGCAGATTTTGGCCGAAAAAGTTTTGCTGGCAAATAGGGTACGAGATAAATTCTCAGCAATAGTGGCGGGCACAGATGGATTCAGGGGCAAACCCTTTCCTGATATATTTTTGCGTGCTGCTGAAAAACTAGAAGTAAAGGCGGAGGATTGTCTGGTGATCGAAGATGTCTTGGTAGGGGTTCAGGCAGCCCAAAAGGCTGGGATGGATGTTATCGCGATCTATGATCAGCATGCGGAAAAAGATGCAGAAAATTTGCGGCAAATTGCTGATTTTTACGCGCAAGATTTTAGCGAGATTATCAAATTTTTGGATTTGGAGCCAAGAGCAGGCAATGCTATATGAAATATATCAAAATTTTGAAAATATTGCTTTGGGTCTTGATGCTGCTGATTGTTTTGATAGCTCTGGGTATGACAATCAGAGCTCAACTTTTGCAGAGAGCAGCCCTGCAATCTGCTACTGAAAATCCACTACCTGCCTCCCAAGAGTAATCTATAAGCAACAGCAAAGTAAATTCTTGCAGCTAATTATGCGGCTTGGGTAGATGCCGGGTATGATGTGGAAGTTGGTCCCTAAATCCTGGGAAAAAATCTATATAAAAAAAGCTGCTAGGGATATTACTCACTAGCAGCTTTTTTTTAGCAAGAAGCTCTAATCTGCATCATAGTATTCGTCAGAGATTTCCTCATTTTCAGGGGGCAGGTTCAATTCTGCGGTAGTAGTAAGCTTGTCCTCTATAGCTTTTCTGCGCAAAACTTGGTACAATTGCGCCATGGTAGCATCGAAATATGGTTGGACAAAGAAGACGCCGATAAACAGAGCCAAAGCGCCCAAGATATACCAACCCAAAAATGACAAATGCAAAACGAAGATATTAAATTTTTCCCCTCGCGTCATCATATTACTCAGCTCGATAGCTCGCTGAGCTCCAATTTTGGGATTATCAGCCAAAATATAGGGAACCATCAAGTAGGCATAAAACTTGATGATGCCGGGAATAATCAGCAGCAAAGTCCACAAAAAAAGAAACAGATCGCGCAATAACAGAGTTCCTATAACCGGAAAATAATGATCTCGCCGAAAACCAAATCCCAAATAATTCAATTCGATCTGATTATCCAGAGTTTTCACATAAAATTTTCTACCTCCCAGCTCGATAGAATAGCCCAAAAAAATCCTGAAAGCTAAACCAAAGAAAACCAGCAAGGTAATGATACCGATAATCCAAAAAAAATATTCTCCCAAGAAAGTATCGAGATAACTATCAAGTGCAGTAGAGCTCTTCTGAGAATTATTACTGCCTCCGACACCTCCACCCGAGACGAAGAGCAAGATTAGGCTGACCAGAAAACAGGGCCAATATCCTTGCTTCAGAACTTCTTGGGCTGAATTTTTTAGCTCTCGACGACTCCACATATTGCCTCCAAATTTTTAGGAATGAAACAGCTGCTTTTGGGCTGCCAAAATTTCACTGATAGTATAAAGTGAACCCGAGATAAATACCAGCTCATCTGCTTGGGCATTTTTCAGGGCTAGCTTGGTAGCTTCCAACACATCGGGGATCAAGATAGGTTGGCAGCCAAAACTTTTTGCCAAAATTGCCTGCTCTTCTATTTCGGCAGCGCGGGTAGATTGATTTTTGGAAATATACAATTTATAGCTTAGTTGGCAGATTTTTTCGATAATGCTTTTGAGGTTTTTATCGCGCAAGATAGCTAGCACAAAGTGAATTTTTTTGTCGGGGAAAATAGAAGCGATATTTTTTACCAAAGCATCGATACCCTCTTCATTATGAGCTCCATCGATTATTACTGTGGGCTTTTGTTGCAAGATCTGCATGCGACCCTGCCAATTGATTTGGCTCAAGCCCTGCCGCAATTTCTCTGCACTTAGCTCTTGCTGGGTTTTTTGCATAAAAAGCCGGAAAGCAGTGATTGCCACAGCGCAATTGTACGCTTGATGCTCACCCAAAAGATTGATCGTTATCTGCTGCAAACTCAGATCTTCCGAGATATAATCGAAAGTGGTGCCGGCTTCATCCAAGTGAATGTTTTCTATCGAAAAATCTTGGCCCAATTGAATAATCTCAGCCTTTTTTGCTGTGGCTACAGCTCTTATCACACTCAGGGCAGGCTCGGCTATTTTTCCCACTACTACCGGAGTATTGGCTTTGATAATCCCGGCTTTTTCATAAGCTATCTTTTCTACAGTATCGCCCAGACTTTTGGGATGATCGATACTGATGGTGTTGATCACGCTAACTGTCGATTTGAAGGGATTGGTACCATCTAAGCGACCACCTAATCCCACTTCCATTATGGCCAAATCTACTTTTCTTTGCTGGAAGTGATAGAAAGCCAAGGCTGTGGTGATCTCAAAGAATGAAGCCTCGTTCTGCTCGAACATATCTCCCCATTGTTGGTAAATTTCCAATAATTCTGCAAAGCTAATCTCTTGCCCACTAACCCTGATGCGTTCACGATAATCCACCAGATGCGGCGAAGTATTAAGGCCGGTAGAAAGATTGTGAGCCAAAGCCATCGCTTCGCACATGGCACTGGTAGAACCTTTGCCGTTGGTGCCGGCTACATGAATGCCTTTTAGCTGCAGATTGGGATTTCCCATCTCGGCTAAAATATTTTTGATGCGATCCAAACCGAGCTTGACATTACCGGAATGGCGCTGATAGATATAATCCAAAAATTCTTGATAGTTCATCTAATCCTCATTATTTATTTTAGTATAAAAAAGACCTCCAAGAGAACTTGAAGGTCTGATAGAAATATATTTGTTTCTCTTTATCTTCTCGATAAGATTTCGCTAATTTTTCAGGCTTTCGGGCAAGACATGATCCGGCAGCTCAGCTACATGGGGACAGATTACTTGAATCTCACCTGTTTCGATATCACCTTTGAGGAAATATTTGTCATCAGGTTTTCCCGATGGGCAAATATAGGTAGATTTTTTCAAATAACCGGATCTATAAAGATCGGAAACATCACCGCTAAAGCTTTCATCTCGCTCACTCATATAAAGCTCGATAGCATCGTAAATTTCATTCATATTGCGCAAACATTCTTTGGTCTCTTGCTTGGGATCATTGCTAAATCTCTGACCCAAGATCAAAATAAAGACTAGGGTAAGGGCTGCAAGTACACTTATGATTTTATAAATACTAATATTTTTCATTTTATCTCCCGATTTTTTTTTATTAAAAACTTGTTTTGCAGTCTAATTCGTCAAGCATTTTGTTACTGCCAACTATTCTGCTTGACTTATCAGTTGTCCTTTTCTTGCTTTGAACCAAATATGACAAAAAAATCGGAGGAAGAAACGATGAAAAAAGTACTGGTAGCTACCCAAAAACCATTTGCTGCTGAAGCAGTGAAACTGATCACAGAAAAATGTAAAGAAGCCGGCTATGAGCTGGTAGTAATGGAAAAATATGCCGAGCAGGCAGATTTGGTAAAAGCTGTAGCCGACGTCGATGCCTTGATTATTCGCAGCGACAAAGTTACAGCAGAAGTTTTGGACAATGCCAAAAACCTGAAAGTTGTAGTACGCGGAGGGGCAGGCTATGACAATGTAGATTGTGCTGCTGCTTCCCAAAATGATGTGGTTGTGATGAATACTCCCGGGCAAAATTCCAACGCTGTGGCTGAACTGGCTTTTGGCATGATGCTCTATCTGGCACGTGGCAAATTCAATGGCAAAGCCGGTACTGAATTGAAAGATAAAACTATCGGGATCCACGCTTTTGGTAATGTGGGACACAACGTGGCCAGAATCGCCCAAGGTTTTGGCATGCAAGTAATTGCTTTTGATCCCTACGTGGATGGTGCCCACCTGACGCTTGGGTGACAATGCTCTCAACCAATCCTTGGCCCGCTCGACCCAGCAGGCACATTGAGCAAAGTCTACGATATCAAGGGACAAACCATAGC
>JAWOEN010000167.1:0-13547 GCA_046482725.1 Cloacimonadales bacterium (SeqCode) | reverse complement strand
TCCGGGGAAAAACAAAAAAAAAAAAGAAAAAGGAGTTTGGGGAATGAAGAAAATTTTGTTTGTCTCATTATTAATGTTGTTGTCGGTATCGGTTTTTGCGCAGTATGGTTTTGGTAAAGCAGATGTAGGAAAGGGTTTTATTGGGATATCATTTGGTCCAAGCATTCCACTGGGAGATCTTGCAGATAATTCAAATACGAATCCCAAGGCGGGTTTTGCCAAAGCAGGAATGAACCTAAGTCTGATCCAGTATGGCTACCGACTGAATGATAGCTACGGCATAGCTGGAAATTGGCTGGGGATAGCTTGCCCTTTTGATGTTGGAGGCAATGAAGGTGTCTGGGGCATCGGGGCTTTGATGGTCGGTCCGATGAAAAGTTTTAGAATCAACAATAATTTATTATTGGATATTAAAGGATTATTTGGTTTCACAACTGTTACTTATGAATATAATGATTATGATATCGAAGAAGAAAGTGATATGGGATTGGGTTACGATCTTGGCGCAAATTTGCGTTTAAACTTATCGCCAAACTTTGTATTAACTGCCAGTGGAGACTATTTCAGCACTGAAGGAAAATTCGAAAATTGGGATCAACCGGTTGATCTCTTAAATTTCTCAGTTGGCCTTGCTTACAGATTGAAGTAAATTTTCCCAAAAACAAAATAAAAGCTCTAACCTATTTTCAGGTTGGAGCTTTTTTATATTTTGAAAATTAGCAGCTGCTTAACTTTTCTTCAGCAATTTTGTAGCTCCCAAACTTAGTAAATAAACTATTCCGGCCAGTAGGATTGTTACTGAGCCGGTGGGTAGTTGCAGCAGGTAGCTGGCAAATAGACCTGTTGTCATAAATAAGGCGCAGAGCAAGCTAGAGAGCAGAATCATGCTTTTGATGCGGCGCGTAAAAAGTCCGGCTACAGCCGGTGGAATAGTCAGCAAAGCGATCACCATCACGATTCCCACGATCGTGATCATCAGCAGTACAGTTATCGAGATCAGCAAAATCAGCATAGTTTGAAAAAGTGCAGTATTCAGTCCGCGGATTTTGGCAAATTCAGCATCGAAAGAGACAGCCAGAAGCTGATTGAAAAAGAGAATGCTGAAGAGCAAGACTACGATATTGAGCAGAAGGATCAGCGTCAGGTCGAGCTGAGTGATAAGCAGGATATTGCCAAAGAGGTAGCTCATGGGATCCACATAGCCGGGGGTAATCGCCATAAAGATCAAGCCGATCGCCATCCCGATAGCCCAAATTGCACCGATCACAGTATCGACTCTGCCCTGACCGGAAATAATCGCGTAGCTGATAATTAAACCATTGATAATGGCAAAAACTGCTGCGCCTAACATTGGAGTAGTAAACGAGAGATTGTAAGTGCTGGAGAGGAAAAGGGCGAGCCCGATACCGCCCAGAGCCGAATGACTGACGGCTCCGGCGATGTAGCTCATGCGCTTGACGACTACATAGGTGCCGATAATTCCAAAGGGAATGCTGGAGATAAGACCGGCGATGAAAGCATAGCGCAAAAAAGGGGCACTTCCCAGAAATACTGCTGAAAAAAAATCTGTCATAGCTATTCCTTCGATTGGGGTGGGATAATTTTGTCGTGACGAACCATCAACGATTGATTGCTGTAGGCTGAGGCGATGATATCACTGAAATTTTTATCAACCGGATGTTCCACAGCATTCTTGTTGATGCAAAAAACTCGATCAGTAAGATTGGTAACAAATCCGGTATCGTGAGTTACCAACAAAATGGTCAGCTGCGAGCGCAATTTTTGTAAGATCGTGTTGAGGCTACTGCCGGCTGAAAGATCAATATTGGAAGTAGGTTCATCCAGCAGCAAAATCTTGGTGTCGGTAACCAAAGCACGCGCAATCAGGGCACGTTGCAGCTGGCCGCCGGAAAGATTGGCAAAGGGCTGGTTCTTCAGCTTGCTAAGTCCAAATTCCTCGATAACTGCTGCCGCTTTTTGGCGATCTTGTGAATTATAAAAACCCCAAGATTTGAGGCGACCGGAAAGTACTATATCAGAAACTGTGATGGGAAATTTCTTATCATAATCTATATGTTGTGGTACGTAACCAATCAATTTGCTGGCAGCTCGCGGAGCTTGGCCGTAGATTTTTAGCGAGCCGCTTTGGGGAGTAAGCAGCCCTAAGATTAGCTTGAGAAGAGTAGTTTTTCCACCGCCATTGGGTCCGATGATTGTGACGATCTCTTTTTCTCTCACAGATAAATTTATATCTTGCAAAACCGGATTTTGCGTATATCCGAAAGAGAGATTCTCGATGCTTAAGATTTTTTGTTTCATTTGTAAGAATCTACTATGGTTGTAGCAATTTTTTTTAGATTGGAGAAATAGTCTGGAGCTAGCGGATTGAGACTAAGCACTGTGCCGTCGATTGCCTTGGCAATGACTTCAGCGCTTTTCTGAGAAAACTCGGGTTGAGTGATGATAGTTTTGGACTTTCTTGCTTTGGCCTGCTGAATAATCTCTTGCAGATGAGCTGCAGATGGCTCTTTACCACCGGATTCGATGGCGACTTGTTTTAGACCATATTGATCGGTGAAATAACCAAAAGAGGGATGAAAGACCAAGAGAGTTTTACCCGCAACAGGTGCCATTATTTCTGTTAATTCCTGATGTAGCTCTTGCAATTTTTGAACAAAATCAGCATAATTTTGGTGATAATATTCTGCATTATCAGGATCAAGCTGGGATAAGCTTTGATAGATAATGGCAGCTTGAGATTTTACCAAGATTGGTGAAAGCCAAACATGCGGATCGAAAACACCTGCAGATGAATCAGCGGGGCTAGCATGAGCGTGATGCTGGTGATTATTATGTTGCACTGATTCAGCATGGATATGTTGCTCGAGATATCTTTTTTCTATCTTGGCGGCAGTATCTATTAGCTGCAGTTCAGGTACTGTTTCAGAGATCTTTGAGAGGAAAGCTGCCTCGAAGGGAACACCGATCGTAAAAAAAGCTGCCGCTTGGCTCAAGCGCATTACTTGATGGGGCAGAGGTTCATAGGTGGCCGGACTTTTCCCCGGCTGCACCATTACCTCGACCTCGACTTTATCTCCACCGATTTGGTTGATAAAATATTGCTGAGGCAAAATACTGGCAAAAACTAAAACTTTTGGGGAATCATCCGCTTGCTTTTTTCCACATGCAGAAAAGAATATAATTGTGATTATCGCGAGTAAACCTAGCTTTCTCATAATATCTCCTGATTTTTTAAGTGCTTTATTAAATTAGATAATTTTTGCCTGGTGTCAATATCTTTCTGCAAATCATTTGCACTTGGAACAAAGTCCGGTAAATACCAGCGAGATTTCTTTGATCTCATTTTGCTCTGCATAGCCCAGAAGTTGCGCTTTATCTTGCGAACTCAATTGCCTCAGACAAATAATTTCATGGCATTTTTCACACTGGAAATGAGGATGTAGCGGTTTTTCTGAGAGAGCATATTCATAGCATTTATTATCATCTATAGAGGGAACTTCACGGATTAGATGATTTTTTTTGAGGATGTTTAAAAAACGATAGATTGTGGCCAGATCGATTTTCCCCTTCGTTTTATGATGAAGAGAATCAGCAGAGAAAACTTGTTGGGCAGCATCTATCTGCTGAAGTAGAGTTGTCCTTTGCTCAGAAACTTTGATCGAGTAATCGCGTAAAATCGCTATGAGCTCATCTCTTTTTGACATAAAATTTTACCTCCTAAATTAGGAATGGAACGATAAGCAGTAAACAGTCGTTCTACAGCTTTTCATTTTAAGCTTTATAATCTGGCAGAATTATTGATCAATTTATAATGATAAAGTTTATTTTCAGAATCACTGACAATGTAGAGATCATTATTAGCTGCATCTAGAGCTATTCCTTCCGGTTTATCGATGTTGAGAGCCAATTGTGCACTGATGCCATTGACCTCAGAATAAAGATAACATGATTCAGCTTGATCGCTGAGAATCCAAAAATTATTTTCAGCAGCGGCTACAATAGCAGAATAATCTCCGGCAAAGTCCAGTTCAATAATTTTTTGGACACTTTTATCGGGATTCAGCTGAATAAATTGTCCGGGATTTTTCTCTTTCAATAGGAAAATATTAGATTCAGGATCAAGACAAATGCCTTCCAATCCACTGTTGTCATAGCCGGGGATTAATTGTCCGTATCTTGCTAATTCATGGCCTTCGAGGCTGACTTTTACCAAATTTCGCTCTTCCTCTTCTACTACCCAGAGACAATTTTCCAGCTTATCAAAAGCAATCCCTTCCAGATCTGAACCAACAAAATCTAATATTTGTGAGACATCTCCGTTCAAATCTAGTTGGTAGATTTGTCCTGTTTCATCGCTAACTGTCCAGAGGCAATTGTTGGTAGGATCAAAAGTCAATCCCGATGGTTCAGGCACCGAAATATGCTGAGCGGAGATTAATTGTAAGCTATAATCAGCGATAGTTGGTTTAGCTGTTTCGGTAATATCACAGGCTAGTAAGCTTGTAAGAATGAAAAACAAAGTCATATATTTTTTCATATTTGCTCCAAATGATAAATAAAGAGCAGCAACCAAGTAGCTGCTGCTCATAATCTTGAATGATTGATCTTTACTCGTTGGGAGCACCGGGAGTGGGAGTAGTAAAGAATTCCCAAGTGTCGCCGCCATCGGGTAATCTACCTTCAGAAACATCAGTAGTTTGTTCGCCAAAAACATAAGAATCGATAATGGTTTCACCATCGACATCTATCATGCCAATTTCCTCGCCGCTACCGGAAAGCTTCATATCTTCCAAGTGCAATGCTCCTTGTTCAGGCTCTTTATCAGCCCAAAGAATCAGATATCCACCAGGAGCAATAGTAGTAACATCCGGAGCATCATTCGGAATCATACTGTTGGTCAGATCTGTCAGATCATCTGTAAAGTACATGCCACCGAGATCTTTGGGGATGTTACCAGCATTATAGATTTCTATCCAATCATCAAAATCACCGTTTTCATCAGTATGCCCTGTATCATTGCTGGCTAGAAATTCATTAATAAAGAGAATTGCTTCAGGTGCATCACCGCTACCGTTGGCTGCTCCGGGAGTGGGCATGGAATCGTAACCTTCCCCAAAATATTCCCAAGTGTTACCACCATCGGGGAGTCGACCCATTGAAACATCCGTGGTTTGTTCTCCATAGGTGAGTGAATCGATAAATGTTATTCCATCAACACCAATCAGACCAATTTGTTCACCACTTCCGGAAAGTTTCATATCATCCAAATGCAATACACCCTGTTCTGGTTCTTTATCAGCCCAAAGTATAAGATAACCTCCTGGGTCTATAGTTGTTAGTTCAGGGTTAGTATCTGGAATAAGGCTGTTGGTTGGATCTGTAAGATCATCGGTCATATACATTCCGCCAATGTCAATTGCTTCAGTACCATAATTATAGATTTCAATCCAGTCATCATGATCTCCATGCTCATCGGTTATGTTAAAATCATTACTGGCAAGAAATTCATTAATACATAAAGTTAAATCAGGTGTAGTTCCGCCTCCACCGTTTGGACTACCTGGAGTATAATTGCTATCATACCCTTCACCAAAATATTCCCAATTGTCGCTGCCATCGGGTAATCTGCCGTAAGAAATATCCGCAGTTTGTTCACCATATGTGAGTGAATCGATTACTGTTGTACCATCTGCATCGATTAATCCAATCTGTTCACCGCTGCCAGAAAGTTTCATATCCTCCAGGTGAAGAACTCCCTGTTCCGGTTCTTTATCAGCCCAAAGAACAAGAAAGCCTCCCGGCTCTATTGTTGTTAGTTCAGGGCTAGTATCTGGAATAAGACTGTTGGTTAGATCTGCTAGATCATCAGTCATATACATGCCACCAATATCAACTGCTACATTCCCCGCATTGTAGATTTCAATCCAATCATCATTGTTACCATGTTCATCGACCGGTCCATAATCATTACTTGCCATAAACTCATTAATGAAAAGCAATTTTTGTTGAGGGTCAGGTTCATCTCCATTTGGCTCACCAGGAGTTGATGGGTCCAAAATCTCCCAATTTGTATAACCATCGGGAACTCGTCCTTCAGACATATCATCAGCAATCACTCCGGAATTGTGTTGATCGATAATAGTGTTGCCATCTGTATCTACCAAGGCAAAATCTTCATTATCACTTAGTTTGAAGTCGAGATGTAGCGGACCGTTCTCGGGATTACCATCTGCTATTAAGACCAGGAATTCACCTGGAGCAAGAGTAGTAAGTTCGGAAACATCTGTCGGTATCATACTCATTGTCAGCTCATCCAGCTTATCAGTTAGATACATTCCACCGACATCAACAGTTACATCAGAGCCATTATAGAGTTCGATCCAATCAGGATAATCATTGTTGGGCCCCGGCCATGCTGTGTCATTATGGCTCATGAATTCATTGATTACAAGCTCATTTACGGGTTCTGGTTCCGGATTATCACTTGGTCCTGTGCTTTCATCGATATCACAGGCTAGTAAAAAAAGAGTGATTCCCAGCAAGATAATAATTAGTTTTTTCATGATTCCTCCTAAAAGAAAAAGATTGTCATAAATTGCAGATAATTGAAGTCATATCCGTCAGGATAGAGATTATTACCAGCATCATCTAAAAAGATATAGTCACCTTCTGAATTGGCATTTTGATTTAGATCTACGATATTGTAAGCTAATTGAATTTTAACATTTGGGTTCGCATACCAGTTTACACCAAGACTATAAATGTTGGCAGCTCCACCCAAAATTTCTCTTTCAGTAAAACTATCCAGCTCAGCATCTTCATCAGTTAGGTTCAGATAGCTATAACGCGCAGCCAGTTCCCAAGCGCCTGTTTTGTTGCTGTTGGGGATGACTTGATCAAACTCGCCTTGAGAAGCATCCCACGGTCTTCTTTCTCCAGTCAATAACCAAGCCAACATAGCGTATCCGCCAGCAAAAGAAGCATCTCCAGCTGTAGATTCTTCTGTTCTAATCACATTAGTCATCACATATTCAGATTGAAAGTGAAAGCTTCGATATTGAATTGCCCCTTCCAAACCATAGCGCATTATATTATCTACCTCTTTTATTTTGCTGGTATCTACCCACTCCAAGTCACCATTCTTAGTTTCTGCTTCACTTTTAAAATCAATAGTTTTGCTATCATCATATGGAGTATTGTAAACAAAAGCCAAACCACCATGGAAAGATAGTTCTTCATTTAGTTTGGGAGCTGTTGCAAATCTTAAGGCTGCACCATGACCAGTTTCATCTACCTCTTTTTCAAAATCTGCTTTCGACTCATTTGCTAATGTTTGAGTAAATACTGTAGCTTGAACGTGGTAAGGCATCTTGCTCAAACCATTCCATTTAGTATAACCGAGACCGAATTGGCGGTCTGCTTCAAAAGCCGACATTACCATTGCTCTTTCCGGGAAAATGAGTAGCCTAGATGAGGTCATTTCTTCCAATCCCAAAGGCTGCTTAAAATTACCAAATTTGAGACTAGAATTATCCATGCTATAGCTGGCCCACATATCCTTGACCTCTACCAATTCAGCTTCAGCCACATCGATATCCCATTCGAAAGCCCAGTTTTTCCAAAGCTTCACTTTGAGGGCCAAACGAGCTTTGCGCAGGTTGGTTTGATTGCTGAGAATATCCTCAGGATCATCCAAAAAATAACTGCCATTGATGTAGAAGCGGGTATCAAAGCGGGCTTGGAAATTACCATCATCAGACTTGAAGACCAGATAACCTCGTTCATCCCAGCCCATCGAACCTGCTGCCGTCTCAGCAAGTAAACTGCCGAATAGTGTTACTACAATCAAAAATAAGATTGTTTTTTTCATTTCATTCCTCCTTGGTTTTGGGGTTCCTATTAGAACCATTTTAGTTTTTCTTTTTCTGGAGCTTATTCTGCAGTATTGGCCAGCCGAAAGATATCAAAGCTAGCAAGAGCAAAATAAGGCTCGTAGGTCTGGCAAAGAATATATTGTATCCGCCCATCTCGACGGCGCGGCGGAAATTGGTTTCTGCGATATTACCCAGCACGATTCCTAAGATAATAGGAGCTACAGGAAAGTTGTGACGTCTGATAAACCAGCCAAAGACTCCGAATCCCAAACAGGCAATAATATCAAAGAAAGAATTTCTGACTGCAAAACTGCCGATAATAGAAACGGTAAGAATCATCGGGTAGAGAATTTTTTTGGGAACGGATGTAACTTTTACCCACAATCTACTACCAAAGAGACCTAGTAAGAGCATGACCAAATTGGCTAGCAGCAGGCTGGAAAATAGTCCATAAATTATTTCCGGATTGTTATTGAAAAGCTGAGGTCCGGGCGTAAGATCATGAATCATCAAAGCACCGATTAATACCGCGGTAGTAGCGCTACCTGGGATCCCCAGAGTCAAGAGCGGAATCAGTGCTCCACCTACCGAGCTACTGGTGGCAGCTCCTGCCGCAGCTACACCTTCCAAGCTGCCCTTGCCAAATTCATCGGGATTTTTGCTACTGCGCTTGGCTACATCATAAGAGATAAACGAAGCAATAGTAGCGCCTGCCCCGGGGAAAATTCCGATCACAGTTCCCAAGATTGAAGAGGTGAGGATAGTATACTTCAGTTTCCAATACTGTAGAAATGAGGGCCATTCTGTTTTTTCGAGAGTGATTTTTTTGGATCCAAATTTTTGATCTTCGATCTGCTTAAAGACTTCACTAAGTGCGAAAAGTCCGATCAGAGCCGGGATAAGTGAAAAGCCATCGAAAAGATGAACAGATCCAAAGGTGAAGCGACCTACTCCAGACATGGGGTCGATGCCAATAGTATTGATAAGCAATCCAAAAAGGGCAGCGATAAAAGCTTTTATCCAATTTCCTCCGCCCAAAGTGGCAACCGTGGTAAGACCAAAAATTGCCAAGGCAAAATATTCAGCAGGATGGAATTTTACTGCTATTTTAGCCAATTGCACGCTAAACAAAATTAGGATGATGGTGCCGATGAAGCCACCAATAGTAGAGGCAATCAGAGAAACCCCCAACCCCATGCCGGGCTTATTTTTTTGGGTAAGCGGATAGCCATCGAAAGAGGAGACCACGGCCGAGGGCGTTCCGGGTACATTGATCAAGACAGCTGTAATGGTTCCACCATAATTAGCCGAGATATAGATTGATACGAGTAAAATCAGAGCCATTGTGGGCGACATGGCGTAGGTGAAGGGAACCAATAATGCCACGCCCATCGAGGGTGAAAGACCCGGCATAGCTCCGGCAAAAATTCCCAGTATTACTCCAACCACAATAAATAAAATCGGCTCGAGCCCAAAACAAAGGCAAATCCTTGTCCTAAATTCGTTAGTAATTCCATTTAAACCTCATAATAGTTAAAATAAATGTTCAAATAATTTACCTACCGGTAAGGGCACATAAATCAATTTATAAAAAATTAGATAAGAGAAAACCAACCAACCGAATGAGATAATCAGCATTGTGAGATATTTGCGATATCCCAGAAGATAGATCGAGCTGAAAATAAAGAGGAAGGTACTGATAAAATAGCCAAAATAAAGGATCGCTATCAAGTAGAGAATAAGTAAGAAGATAAATTTATAAGTTGCTTTTTGGTTCTCTTTATTCATGTTTTTTTGACCAGGACGTCGAAGATTTTTGATGATCAGGATAAGATTGAGGGGGATCAGTAAAATAATCCATAATCTGGGAACAACAGTCGGTCCGACTAGTTCGTTGCTGGAAAAAGTGAAGGTAACCAGATAAAATAAAAGAGATAGCATGATGAAGAAAATTGGTATCATGATGCCCTCATATTTTAGCTTTGGTGAGCGATTACTGAAATATAAGCCGCTGATAAATATTAAAAACAAGATTAGGATAAAGATATTGAGGGTAGTGCCACTGACTAATTTTGCTATGAGAGAATCGGCCTTGGTGCTAATCATCCCGATTTTGGATAGATAATGCGTAAACTGCTCCACATCATTTTTCACGATCTTGGTAAACTCTTCGCTATTTTTGTACTCTACGGCGATGCCATTACGTTCCCAATATTCACGCCATTCAGGATCCGCATTCACTTTTTGGAAAAGATCGTCGTACCATTCTCTGATAGGTTCAGGGCTGCCTTTCTTCATGATAAATCCACGCCACATATATTCGTTATCCAGAGTCGTGATACCAAAATCTCTGAAGATAGGGGCATCGGGAAATCTTTCCAATCTCTCAGGAGCAGAAATGGCAGCAATATGCAAATCATCGTTTCCCAAGACTTCGCTGGGATTGCCTACATAAGCTGCACCTTGCTCTCCTAATAGGGCAGCCACAGCCTTACCTCCGCTACCAAAGGGAATCCACTTGGCTGTAATGCCAACTTCGTCCCAGATTTTCAGGGCAGTCACATGATCCAAGCCGCCCTGAGCGGGACCCAGCCAAAGCTGATCTCCTTGCCTAGCTTTAGCATCAGCAATGATCTCTTCCCAGGTGGTGACAGCTTGTTGCTTGTAGCTGATAATGCACTCATGATCCGCCATCATCATGGCAGCCCAGTCAATGTTATCGATAAATTCTCCTGCATTGGAAGAGATAATTTTGGAGATATTGGATTTGGTGCTGGCAAATAGGGTATAACCATCTGCCGGTTTTTGCAATAGATTTTGCAAGGCGATAATGCCACCTGATCCTTGCATGTTTTCAACCACAAAGGTAGCGTCTGTATGGTTGGAGGCGACATCCACGAATTTACGGGCGGTGATATCGATCAATCCCCCCGGACCAGTGTAAACTAAGATTGTGATAGGCTTGTCAGGAAATTTTTTTTCGGTTTCTTCTTTGCGGCAGCCTGAAAAAAAGAGTGCTGCCAGAACAAACAATAGAATAAATCTGTAGTTTAATAATGATATTTTATTCATCTCGGTTCCATCCTAATGAAAGACATTTTGCATAAAAACGTTTTGCATAAAAAAGAGTGAGAAATAAGCCAAAATAGCCGAAGCTACAGGAGTAACGATCCAGCCCATACTGATTTGGCCGATTTTTTTGAAATTGAGATTTCTGCCACCTTTGGCCAGACTAATTCCCATCACAGAGCCCACCACAGCTTGCGAGCTGGAAACGGGAACTAGAGGAAATGTGGGCAAATTGTGGGAAGATAGAAAACTGTATAATCCTTGAGAAGCAAAAAGGAAAAGTGTGATAGAGCTGGCCAAAACAACCACCAAAGCTGTGATGGGAGATAGTTTGTAGATACCTGATCCCACAGTTTTCATCACGTTTTGCGAGTAAGTGTAGACACCGATCGCGATCGCGACTCCTCCCAATAAAAAGAGCTGTTGGATCGAGGTGAAATTGAAAACGCCTGCCACAGAGATATCTGTGAAGGGAGAGGAATTGATAAACACGCCCATCACGTTACCAATATTATTGGCTCCCAGACTGTAGGAGCCAAATGCACCGACAACTAGCAAGCCAGTGCGGGTGAATGCATCCAAACTGAGCAGATGTATTTTGGAGCGTTCGACCAGCCACTTCACCAGAAAGAATAGCAGGAAGGCAAACAGAGCTGATAAAATGGGAGAGAAAATCCAGGTACCGACGATTTTGCTGAGTGAGCTCATGCTGGTGGGAGTTTGAGAATAGAAATTCCAACCAATAATAGCACCGACGATAGCTTGCGAAGTGGAGACCGGTAAGCCGATTTTGGTCATCCAGAGCACGGTGAGAGCAGCTGCCAGAGCCACAATAAAAGCTCCCGCCAATTCGTTTACTGCACCCAATTTGCCCAATGTATGGGAAGCTCCGGCGCCACTGACTACTGCTCCTAAAATTACAAATACACTACAGATCAAAGCAGCAGTTTTGAACTTTATCATGCGGGTACCGACCGCTGTGCCAAAAATATTGGCAGCATCATTAGCGCCCAAAGACCACCCGAGGAAAAGTCCACTGGAAAGAAAAAATATGATTAATAACATGATTTTTCCTTACTGCCTAAATCTTACGTTTGATAGCATATACTGCTAATCTTTCAGCGACCTGCTCAGAGACATCAGAGACGGAAGCAATCTTTTCTGCAAAGTAACGCATATGCACTTTTTCACTAAATTTTTTTATTTCAGAACTATTGAAAGCCTTGCGTTTCAGATGCTCTTCCACATCATCGGCTTCATGTTCATAAAAATGTACTTTGTTCACATAATCGCTGACCATGGTGATTTCGCGGAAGAAAGCCCGAGCTCCTTTAACCACTTCATCTACTGCAGAATTTGAAAGTTCAGCCAAATCAATAAAGTCACTAGCCAGAAAATCTCGGATATTGGGTGTTTCGATCGAAAATTGTTCCAGCACCTTTTCGCAAGTATCTACAATATCATCCAGATTTTCCAATAAACCCAAAACATCTCCTCGCGATTCGGGGATTAGCATATAGGTGTAGAGCTTGTGTTTGATATGGCGGCGTACAGCGTCTGCCTCGCTTTCCAAAATTGTAATCTCAGAAAAATTCTTATCAAATTTATCTTTGTTACCATTGATATAAGCTTTTACGCCTTCAGAAAATATCATTCCTGAGGTAGATACTCGATCCAAGTAGCCTTCGATGTCGGCTTCCAGTTGTTTCGTTTTGTTGTTGGGAAAGAGGGGCATATTTTCTCCTAAATATTTATTTTAGATAACGATCAAACATCAAGCCATGGCGCAAGCCGCGATCGCTGATCGTGAAACTCTCGATCTGAAGAATTTCCATAATGCTTTTGATGATGATGGCACCGGCCAAGATGACATCAGCCCGCTTGGGCTGCAGTCCGGCAATTTGTTTGCGTTGGTCTATAGTTTTGCTCTGATATTGAGCTATCTGTTTGTTAACCTCTCTCAAGGTTAGGGTCGAGCCTTGAATGATCTGCGGATCATAATCTTTCATCTGGTACATTACGGCGCCCATACTGGTGACGGTGCCACCGATGCCGACCAGATAATCTGCTTTTCTGCCTTGCAGTTTATCTGCAAAAAAATCTTTGGTGAATTTGAGGTGGTGGAAGAAGAGCCTGTGGCCGTGGTTGACGAACCCGAACCCGAGCAGCCGTTGCCTGATTTGGCGGACCTCCAGTTGATCAGCGTGGTGATCACCCCGGTGCAGCAGCAGGCCTGGTTCCGGGAAGGCAGAACGGACGCGCTGCTGCGTCTGGCTGCCGGCGATACGTTTCGTGAATGGACCCTGCACCGTGTGGAGCCTTCGTACGTGATGTTTCGGGCGCGGGATTCGGAGTACCGTGTCGATCTGCGCCCGGTGGGGGCGGTGGTGAACAGTGATCCGGCCGGAGGGCGGGTCGCCCCGCGAAGCCGGCGCTGGTGATCTTCATGCCAGCGGGGCTTCGGAGCCCTGCCCAGAGTCCCGCAATTCCGCTTGGCAGCCACTCCGGGCGCGCGGCGTTTGTGCCAGGAGCCGCCGCATGGGTTCACCTGAGGGTCACGCGCGCTCCGCATTCTCGACTCGT
>JAWOEN010000132.1:0-3092 GCA_046482725.1 Cloacimonadales bacterium (SeqCode) | reverse complement strand
GTGGCAGTCGGAGATGGAGGAGGTATGGCTTGCCACTTTTGGAAAACGTGCGGAGACTTTTTTTCATAGCCACAACGCACGATTTGCTGAGCGCTATCGATCGTGAAGCGAGTCTTTACACCTTCGAGGTTGGTAATACATTGAGGATTGGGGCAGATAATTAATTTTTCGATTGTCTCGGGCATGGTGAGCTCCACTTTTTTCACCACGGCAAAATCTTTGATAATGATCAAGGTAGCGCGCGGTGAGATCAAGGCGATGCTATTTGCTTCAGCTTCCGATAGCTCACGATTTTCGATCTTGATAATATCTTTCTTACCAATTTTGGAGCTGGAAAGATTCATACCCATCATCACCGAGTTATTACCATTGATCTCTAATATTTCGATCACCTTCAACACCTTGCCGGCTGCGATATGATCGATCACAGTTCCATGCTTGATCGCGTTTACTTTTATCTGTTTGCGGCACATTATTTACCTCCCAATAAGATATGAATCAAGGCCTGACGGGTGTAGACACCATTTTTGGCTTGGGGAAAATAGTAAGCATATTTTGTCTCATCCACATCGGTGGATACTTCGTCTACTCGCGGTAAAGGATGCAATACTTTGAAATTATCTTTCACATTGTTCAGCATCGATTTATTTAGAACATAAGAGCCCTTCACCCGCTCATAATCTTCCGGATCGGCAAAACGCTCTCTTTGGATCCTGGTGACGTAGAGAATGTCCAAATCATCTATATTATTCTCCATCTCCAAAAATTCACTGTATCGGATCTTTTGTTCATCCAGATCTTCTTTGATATAGTGGGGAATCTGCAAAAATTTGGGTGAGATAAATTTGAATTCTGCCTGGTATTTGGCCATGGCTTGAGCTAATGAGTGGACAGTGCGCCCAAAACGTAAATCTCCAGCCAGCCCAATCTTGAGATTATGCAATCTACCCTGAGTTTTTTGGATAGAATAGAGATCCAATAAGGCTTGGGTAGGATGTTGATTGGCTCCGTCCCCGGCATTCACCACCGGGATATCTACCACTTCGCTGGCGTATCTGGCAGCACCTTCCACCGGACTACGCATGATGATGATGTCAGAATACTCGGCAATGGTTTTGACAGTATCGGCAAAACTTTCACCTTTTTTGGCGGAAGTATTTTGGGTTCCGCTCATGACAATAGTTTGCCCGTTCATCCGCTTCATCGCAGTATCGAAAGAAAACATGGTGCGAGTAGAGGGCTCGAAAAATAGCAGAGCAGCTACTTGACGCTTTAGATCAGGCAAGATCTCGCCCGCTTCGATACGGGCTGCTGTCTGCATCAGATAATCGATATCTTCTGTCGAAAGATCGCGCATTGAAATAAGATTTTTCATAATTACTCCTTACGTTTAGAATTTTTACTTTGTTTGTTTACGCTATCGATTTTAGTGGGAATTTATTCTGGATTGATAAGCATTCCAGGCTCTTTCCCGATAAATTTTGGCTGCTGCTGCCGGATCGTCGGCTTGCAGCACACCTCGACCTACGATGATGCAATCTGCACCACCGGCCACAGCTTCTTCCACTGTGAGATATTGCTGCCCCATCGCATCGCTGCCTCGCTGCAGTTTCACACCCGGCATCATCAAAAGCTGGTTGCCGGGAAATTTTGCTTTGAAACGACGGATATCTGCTTCATCTTTGCCATGCCCGATAAAACCAGCTACCAGATGCGGATTTTTTTTGGCCGCTTCGAAACATTTTCTGCTATAAGTTTCGTTCAACAAATTTCCCTTCGAACTCATGCGGGCCAAAACAAAGGCTGCTCTATCTTCCATCCCTTCAAATAATCCTTTCAAAATCAGCTCGCCGGCTACCATGTGCACTGTCACATATTCAGCCCAATCTGCTATCTTATAGATGCCATTGCGAAATTGATGCCGCACTGTATTGCCAATATCGGCAAATTTGCGATCTTCAAAAATCAGAAAATCTTGGCGCTCTGCGTAATCTAACAATTTAGGCACAAAATTTTCATCATAATCATCCAAGATATCGACGTGAGTTTTCAGCATGGCGATCTCAGCGCCGCATTGATCCAAAATTTCGAAAAATTCTTTCTGGCTTGTTACATCCAAAGAGAGTACCAGATTGGATTTTTTTTGCTGCATTTTATCCAATAATTTTTGGGTGAGAGGATTGGTGTATTGCTCGCTTGTCTCGCTGCAAGCAGCCAAGCTTGCGGTAAATTCTTCCACTTCCCGAGCCTTATCTGCTGTGATCAGATTGTTATCCAATAATAATTTTACAATCTCCGGCAGATTGATCAGGCTGTGCAACTTGAAACCATCTTTCGCCAATTCCTCTTTACCGTTGGCACTGCGGTCGATCACCACCACAAAGTCTTTTACGATCACACCTTCTTGCTGATATTTCTCAGCTGTCTCGATCTTGCTGGCGCCGGTTGTTATCAAATCATCTATCACCAGACATTTATCGCCCGGCTTGAACTTTCCGATCACGTTATTGCCAGTGCCGTAAGCTTTCTCCTCTTTGCGCATATAGATCAGGGGCTTATCCAATTTTGCCGAAACTAAGGAAGCGATGGGCAAGGCTGTGTAGGGAATGCCGGTAAGACAATCAAAATCCATATCTTTGATGTAGTGCGCCAATAATTCTGCTACTCCATCCAAAATTTCGGGATAGCTGATCATGTCGCGCAGATCAAAATAAAAAGGTGATTGCAGTCCACTTTTTAAGGTGAAATTTCCAAACTTGATTGCTCCAAGTTTTGCCAATTCTAAGATAAATTTCTCTCTGGTCATTTTCTCTCCAATTTTTTTTTAATTATTTTTTATTCAAAATATGAGTGCACTGCTTGGCCAGCATAAAGCACTTCGCTAATTTTTCCCTGCACTTCTCGGCCGGCAAAGGGTGAATATTTTGCTTTGCTCAGAAATCTTTCGACTAAAATCTTCTCTCTTGCCGCAGGATCAATGATTACTAAATTTGCTCGATTACCTTCTTTTATCTCATTGTCTATGTTATATATTTCATTGGCTTTAGCGCTGGTGACCTCAACCAATCTCTGCAGAGTAATCTTAGCTTGCA
>JAWOEN010000090.1:0-5798 GCA_046482725.1 Cloacimonadales bacterium (SeqCode) | reverse complement strand
ATGGCGCGCGTCCATGTGGATGTCGATGGCGGAGTGATTCGTGCGGGTGTGGAGCTCGAGTCTGCCTTCGGCGATGCGGCTGTCGACGGCTTCGAGGTGATGTTTGCTCAAATCCCGGTAGCGTGGTACACCGTAGTTTATTACCGAGCCGTCGAGGGTGGACCTGAGGGTTAAATTTTCCTTGGTTATTTTCACACCTGCAGGGAAGCAGCTTTTTACAATGAGAATGAAAACCAATAAACACGCCTTAAGGGCTTCTTTGAATGGGAGGATTAGCACAGATTTGTTCGATCCGCTTTTCCGGTTGACAGAATTTTGCTTTTCTAGAAGATACACTAAAAATATTTTTTGATAAAGGAAGCATAAAATGAAGCAAAACGTAGTAGATTATTTTCTGGATTTGGTACAAATTGATAGTGAATCTAAAAAGGAAAAAGCAGTCGCTGAGAAATTGGCTAGCGATCTGCAAAAAATGGGAGCAGAGCTAACTTTTGATACAGCTCATCAGCAGACTGGTGGAAATGTGGGCAATCTTTACGCCTATTTTCCGGGAGAGCTTGAGAAAGAGCCGATTTTATTTTGCGCTCACATGGATACTGTGGTTCCGGGCAATGGCGTCAAACCTCAAATCAAGGCAGATCGCATTGTCACAGATGGCAGCACAGTTTTGGGTGCAGATGACAAAAGCGGCATTGCCGAAATTATCTACGGCATCAAAGCGATTCAGGATTCTGGTAAGCCACACGCTCCGATCGAAGCACTTTTCACCATCTCAGAAGAGATCGGTTTATTGGGTGCCAAAAATCTGGATTATTCTCTGCTTCAATCCAAAATCGGCTACGCTTTGGATAGTCATAAAGTAGGAGCACTGACCATCGGCGCTCCCTCTCAAAACAGTTTGAAATTTATCATACACGGCAAAAAATCTCATGCCGGAGCAGCTCCGGAAGAGGGAGTAAATGCTATTCAGATAGCAGCCGAAGCTATTTGCAAAATGCCAATGGGCCGCATCGATGATGAGACTACCTGCTCGATCGGCATTATTTCCGGTGGCTCTGCTACCAATATTGTGCCGGATGTAGTAAAAATAGAAGGTGAAGTACGTAGCCACAATCCAGAAAAGCTAAAAGAGATTACCCAAAAAATGCTCAATGCAGTCAAAGAAACAGTTACTAAATATAAATTGGGCGATTTCCAAGCTTCAGCCGAGATAGAAGTTCATACTGAATATCACGCTTTTCGTTTAGCAAAAGATCATCCTGTAGTGCAGCTTTCTGACAAAGCTTGCCAAGCAATCGGAATCGAGCCCCAAGCCAATATTGGCGGTGGTGGCAGTGATGTGAATATCTTCAATAAACATGGCTTGGAAATGGCGATTTGTGGCTCTGGCATGGAAAATGTCCACACAGTCGATGAATATATTTTATTGGATTCTTTACAAATCGGTACTGCTTGGGTTGCGGCCGTGATCAGAGCTCATTCCAAATAAACAAACCTAAGGATAAAGATTATGAAAATTGCAATTATCGGTTATGGTCAGATGGGCCAATTATTGGAAAAACTGGCGCCTGATTATGGGATGGAAGTGGTGGCAATTATCGATCCTCAGCGCGGTAATCAGATTTCCGCTGCCAGCTTGGGATCAGCAGAAGTTTGCCTTGATTTTACTTGGCCGGAAGCAGTTTTAGCCAATGCTAAAAAAATTATCAATCTCAAGAAAAACCTGGTAATTGGCACAACCGGCTGGCAAAAAGATCTGCCCAAAATAGTCGAAATGGCACAGCAGCAGCAAGTAGGCGTGATCTACAGCAACAATTTTTCGATTGGGATGAACAGCTTTTTTCTCTTGGTAGAAAAAGCTGCTCAGCTCATGAACCAATTGCCGCAATATGACGCTTTTGGCTATGAGCTGCATCATAATAAAAAAAAGGATAGCCCCTCAGGCACAGCCACTTCTTTAGCCAAAATTGTCACCAATAATCTCGAGCGCAAAAATATCGCTCAATTTGATAGATTGCAACGCAAAATCGAGCCGCAAGAGTTTCATCTGGCCAGCATCCGCAGCGGCAATATCCCCGGCACTCATCTCATCGGTTTTGATTCGGCTGCCGATAGCATCGAGCTAAAGCATACAGCCCGCAATCGGGAAGGCTTTGCTCAAGGCGCTCTGCAAGCAGCAGATTGGATTTTTGGGAAAGAAGGGATTTATGATTTTCAGGAAATTTTTTATCAAATTCTTATGGCAAAAGCATGAAACTAAACTTTGTCAAAATGCAGGCTCAGGGTAACGATTATCTCTTCTTCGATCTGAGAGGAAGAACTTTTCCCCTGCTCAATCTGGAAAAATTAGCGATTGCAATCAGTGATCGCCATTTCGGTGTCGGTTCCGATGGCATAGTGTTGATTTTGGATGATGCCGAAAATGATGCTTTTATGCGGATTTTCAATGCCGACGGTAGCGAAGCCCCCATGTGCGGAAGTGCACTGCGCTGCACCACTTGGTTATTGGCAAAAGATTTGCCCTTCCAAAGCAGTTTCCGAATTTCCACTTTGGCCGGCCAGAAAACAGGCCAGAAATTAGCTGACAATCAGATCAAGGTAAACCTGGGATCTGCTAAGATCTTAGCTACAGAAAATTTTGCCCAGCGAACCTGGCATTTGGTAGATATTGGCAATCCGCATGCTATCTCTTTCGAGAAAGATTTAGCAGCCGGCAGAGCTGCCCAAATGGGCGCTGAAATAGAAAATAAGTTTGATGCTAATATCGAATTTGTGGAGATCTTATCTGAAACTGAGCTCAACCTACAAGTCTGGGAACGTGGCAGCGGCGTAACCTTGGCTTGCGGCACCGGGGCAGCAGCAGCTGTAGCTGCCGGAATCGAGGCCAAGCTGCTGGCAGGTAAAGTACAGGTAAATTTGCCGGGTGGCCAAGTATGGGTCGAAAAATCTCAAGATCAGTTCTTTTTGAGTGGAGCAGTCACTGAAGTTTTTACTGCCAGTTGGGAAGTATGAAACAGCTATTTTTGTTTCTAGTAATATTGATAGGAACTAGCTTGTTAGCTGATAAGAGTTCTCTGCCTAGATTGTTGGAGCTCCCGGCGCAGACTGAGATATCTTTTGCAAATGCTGCTAATATGTGGCAAGCAGACATTTTGCCTGATTTTACTAGGCTAAAAAAATTTTCTGGCAAGGATAAGGTTTTGCATTTTGCTTTTAGCGCCTTTATCACCTATGCCAGTTATCATTTCAATCGGGAAGTGCTCTCCAATAGTCATCCCAAAAGCATTAATCTATCGATTTGTTTGACGAGTTCATTGGGTTTGACAAAAGAGTTCTCTGATAAAATAAATAAAGATACCGGCTTTAGCTGGTATGATCTAAGCTATGATCTGGCCGGAATTGGGCTGGGTTTGGTGATGATCAATAATATGAGGTAAAAATGGAAAATCAAGATACGATTTTGAGCATTGGCCAATACCTTGCTACCGCTCGCAATAACAAGGGATTGACTCTGGAAGAGGTTTCTGAAAAGACCAAAATAAAACTACGCTTATTGCAAGCTGTAGAGAAAAATAATTTTGAAGATTTTGGCGGAGTAGGCTACACCAAAGCGATCATCGATACATATGCCAAAGCTGTGGAGGCCAAAGATGCCAAGTTGCAGAAATTGATCAACGATCGTTTCGCTTCCAAAATCACACATCAAGCTCATTTTGACAATATCCAACCCAAGCGAATTCTTATTCCCAAACATTTTTGGGCAATCGTGCTCTTGGTAATTTTAGTTATTATCATGATCATTACCACTGTCCAGCTCACCCGAGCAGGAATTATCAAGTCGCCTTTGCAACGTAGTGAAAAAAAATCTGAACAAACTGTTGAACCTCAAGCAGTAGCTGAGCCTGAGACCAAAGTAGATGAGAAAAAAGAGAAGATTCAAGAAAAAAAATCTGACGATAATCCTACTTTCAGCATCAAACCCAAGATGTTGCAAGAAGCTGCTGAATTGCAAGCTTCAAATCAAAAAAGTTCTAAACCGGTAATCCTCAGCGAAACAGCACTGAGAGATACTACTGATTATCTGAAAAAATTGATGTTTAACGATAAAGCTAATCCTTTCCTCTAAAAAATTTAAAAAATAACAAATCGAGATCATAAATGAAAAAATTCCAACCGGTGAAATATGACCACCTGCTCGCTTCCGTCCTCAAACCTTCCCGCTATATCAATAATGAGATCTATTCCCGCTACAATCTGCCAAGCGAAGATAAACTAAATTTTTGCCTCGCCTATCCTGATGTCTACGAAGTAGGATTTTCTCACCTCGGAATCAAAATCTTATACTCTATTCTCAATAAACTGCCGCACGCTACAGCTGACCGAGTTTATGCGCCTTGGCCTGATTTTGGAAAATTGCTGCAAGAGAATACACTTCCTCTTTTCGCGCTAGAAAGTGAAGCTGCTCTGAAGGATTTTGATGTTTTGGGCTTTACCTTGCAATCAGAGCTCACCTATACCAACATCTTGTATATGCTGCAATTATCCGACATCCCACTTTGGCAAAAAGAGCGAGGAGAGAGTGATCCGATAATTCTGGGCGGCGGACCTTGCGCTACCAATCCCGAGGCAATAGCAGATTTTTTTGACGCCTTTCTTATCGGAGATGGTGAAGAGGCAATCGTGGAGATTTATGAAGTTTTATTGGCCCAAAAATCTGCTAGCCGCAGCCAAAAATTGCTAAAGCTGGCAGAAATCAGAGGCGTCTATGTACCCTCGCTTTATCAGCAAGTGGGAAATCAAATAGTGCCCATCGATTCAGCACCCGCCAAGATCTCGGCTCGCAAATTTATGGATTTTGATAATCTGGAAAAAAAATATACAGATCAGCTGGTGCCCTGGCTGCAGCCTACTCACGAACGCTATGTAGCTGAAGCAATGCGCGGCTGCACCCGCGGCTGCAGATTTTGCCATGCCGGCATCTTTTATCGACCCTTCCGCGAGCGAGATCCTCAGCAAATGTTGGATCAATTGTTGGCTGAAGTAAAAAAATCCGGTTGGGATGAAGCTGCTCTTACTTCACTTAGTACCAGCGATTATAGCTGCATCAAACCGGTTTTGATCGATCTCTATGAAAAATTACAAGCGACCAATTCTTCGCTCTCGCTGCCCAGCTTGCGGGTAGATACTATCGATGACGAGATCAGCAAATTACTCAATGCGATGCGACAAACCGGCCTCACCATCGCACCGGAAGCCGGTAGCCAAAGATTGCGCAATATCATCAATAAGACCATCAACGAAGACGATATTATGCAGAGCGTGCAAACTTGTCTCGATAACAATTGGCGCCTGATCAAGCTCTATTTCATGATCGGGTTGCCTTTCGAAACAGAGGAAGATATCGATGCTATTATTGACTTGATAAAAAAAATTATCGCACTTGCCGGCAAACGTCTGCAGATAAACGTGACGATTTCGCCTTTCGTCCCCAAATCTCATACACCCTTTCAGTGGGCTGGTTTGGGTGAACGTGAGGAGCTGATCCGCAAAGCTACTAAAATCAAATTTTGCTTTAGCAAGCAGAACTTTGTGAAAATAAAATATCACGATGTAGAATCTCTTTTGTTGGAAGCGGTGATCGGTCGCGGCGATCGCTCGATCAGCCAGCTGATTTTTCAAGCTTATCAAAAGGATGCGCTTTATGACGGCTGGCAGGAATATTTTGATTTTGCCAGATGGCAATCAGCAGCGACAGAATTGGAGCTAGATCTGGACGCTTATGTAAAGCCCAAAGAACT
>JAWOEN010000073.1:0-4692 GCA_046482725.1 Cloacimonadales bacterium (SeqCode) | reverse complement strand
TACCAAAACCATAAATTCGCGATCTGCAATCTCCAAATTCAGCTGATCGACGACGTTCTGCTTGCCGTCATAAGTTTTTCCAACATTTTCCAAACTAACTTTTGCCATAACATTTCCTCCGATTTGGAGAAATATGAGATAGTTTTTTGTGTCAAATAAAATGTGTGGGCATAGCCTTGTGGATACGATTGTATCCCAACAAAAAAACCTCCCAGCTAACGCCAAGAGGTTTTATTCAATTTTACTAATCGCTTATTTCAGCAAGATCATCTTACGACTTTGGCTATACTTGCCACTGCTCAATCTATAGTAATATATACCGGCTGCCACTGCTTGGTTTTGGGCATCTCTGCCATCCCAAACCAGATTTTGCAGTTGATCTGCTTCTACCTGAGCTTGGAAGAGTGTTTTCACTTTGCGACCTTTGGCATCGTAAATGCTCAATTCGGCATAACCACTATGAGGCAAAGTAAAGCTGATAGTGGTGCTGGGATTGAAAGGATTGGGATAATTGCTTAATGAGAAATTATCAAGCTCGAGATCGTTTTCAGCAGAAACACCACTGAAGGTAAAACTGCTGCTCATGATCACGGATTCGCCAGCCTCGTAGATCGCTTGCACGCCCACAGTATAATCTTCTCCAACTTGTAGATCTTGGAAATAATAAGCTGGATCGAGCAAATTTTCTGCTACTACTTCATCATTGAGGTAAAGTCTATAGCCTCCAAAACCTGCCAGATGTTCCAGAAAATCGGGTTCCTGCCAAGTCAGAACACCATTTTCAATATTCATCTCGAGGTTGGTAGGCGGAAAGAGATCTGCTACTCTTTGCAGAAGAAAATCGAGATACAAAGCTACAAGATTTGCTTTATTATTTACTTCATCACTATCTACAATTGCGCCCAAAAATCCTGCTAAAGTCAGAGTACGATAATTTTCAGTGATATTGATCACGCCTCGGGTTCTGCCATCTTGAGAATTTAGAAATAGTGCTCCGGAAGTAGGATTGAGAGTATCGATCATATAATCGGCCATGGTTTGATAAAGATATTGCAGCTGAAAGCCAGCACCGAGAGTTCCATATTTACCTTCGTAATATTCTATTGCATATTCGGCGCCCTGAGAAAATCTTTCATATCCCAAATATTCGGAAAGTGCATCATGTTGGGGAGCAGATATTTCTGAGCCTTCCAAATAAAGTGCACCGCCGTTATCGAGGTAATTGATCAGGACATTTTGTTGAGCCTCACCGACCGGTGGGGGTGGTAAGTAACTTCAGGAAAAGCACCAAATGCCACTGATCACAAAGACAGCATCATACTCTGATAGGTCAGTAGGAAGGCTGGTAACCAGTTCCGGTTCGATATCGTTGGCCTCTAAAGCAGTGATCAATCCTGCCTCGATCTGATAATCTTCAGGGAAATCAGGATTGGGAATGGTGTAGCTGCCACTATAATCCCAAACCAAAATATTTTGGGCAGCTAATATGCCAAAGCTTAGCAGCAGGACCACTGTTAATAAAAATTTATTCATCTTGTTCTCCTTATAAAGCAATTCCCCACTTGCGTGAGGAATTGACTTAATTTTGGGTTTACCAATTTTTTACTTCAATAAAATCATTTTACCGGAAAGAATATTACTTTCTGTTTTGATATTATAAAAGTAAATGCCACTTGGCGCAACATTATTTTTATTATCCAATCCGTTCCAGATAAGAGAATGAGCTCCTGCTTCCAATTGAGAATCGTACAATTCTCGCACCAATTCGCCTTTGGCGTTGTAGATATTCAGACGCAGCTGAGAGCTTTGAGCCAAACTAAATCTGATCTCAGTAGATGGATTAAATGGGTTGGGATAATTGCCCTGCAGTTGGTCTGAGAAGATAATTTCATCTGCTGCTTCACTGTTTTCGAAAACTGCGGTCAGTGCTTCTGATTCGAAATCATCATAGACAGCTTTTACAGAGTAGGAAACAGAGCCGGCGGGCAAATTCATATCTGTATAAAAGAGACTATTTTGTTCAGCCAATAATTCTGTTTCTCGATAGATTCTGTAGCTGTCTACATCAGCTTCCGGGCTATCCCAGGTCAGCATTAGAGCTGTTTCGTTGACCAGATTGAAATTGAGATCTGTCGGTGGGAAAAGTATTACATTGGTCGAAACTGTTTCAGAGGCAGCCGATTCACCGGATTCGTAGAGAGCGATGAGATAGTAGCTATATTCTCCGCCATCCAGAGCCTCATCCTGATAGGAAAAGAGAGGGAAATCTGTACAATCGATTTCGGCAATTTCAGTGCCGTTGCGGAAGACTCGGTAGCCGGTCAAACTGCGATTGCTAAAATCCCAGCTCAGTTCAATATTATTGACGTCATAAATTTCTAGTTGCAGATTTTGCGGTACAGAAGAATCAGGGATTTCGTAAGAGCCCAGAGCTTTGATGCAGAAGTTGGCAGTTTCATTATGGTTGGGATCAGCAAATTGGTAGGTATAGAGATCCACCCACTGATCATCCTGCAGATAGTAACTCTCTTCTGGATTGGCATCAGACACCACGATCGTCCGATAGCTGGCACCCAATAAAACCGGAACCTCCGAGGTGCGATCGATGGGTTGGCCGCCGGAGGAAAGCTCCAGATAAACATAAAAATCTTCCTCAGCACCCAAGTAAAGAGGCGAGTTTAGATCTACTGTATGAAACCCTTCATATTGTTGAGTTCCACTGACCGAGGCCAATTCGTTTTGCAATTCGCCCTCGCTAAAGTCATCGTAAATCTTTATTGTAAAATCCACATCATTGCCACTATTAAAGAAGCTAACAGCTTGAATAACTTCCGGCATGGTAGTTTGGAAGGCGTTGAAGGCTGCATCGATCTCTTCTAGTGTGTCGCGCCAGCCATGATAATCGTGATAGTAAATGTTGTCATATTGCATAGGTTCAACATTTCGGAAAGAAACAGCGCCCATCTCAGGTTCTTGGGTTGCCCATTTATCATAATAGGAAATCCAGAAATATCCAGCATTCCCCCAGCCGGCTCCCCAGCTATTTTTTACCAGCCAGGCTCCGGGTTGGGCTGCTTGCGTTACGTGAGCATCATCCCAGCCGATAGCAGTAACAGCATGGTTGGGAAGCATATCGCTGGAGATAGGTTGATAGTGATTGATTCCACTCATAAAAGAGTTGTCGTAAGCCATACAAATGCCGATTGCACCAGTTTCCATTATTCGGTTTTTAATAGCATCAATATTGCTGAGATCTTCGCCAGCTACAAACCATTCCACATCGCGTGGATAGTAGTAGTGCCAAGAGTTGTTGCTACGAGCTGGAGGAGAATTAAATGATTGCCCGTCGATATCACGTACAGCGCCTTCTCCTCGCGAAAGATAGGCTGTGGTTACTCGATAATCTCCACCCATGTGAACTTCCAAGCCGCTGCCACTGGTAGGATCAGCGTCATCGTTATTGTGCTGATTAAAGCCGTTCCACCAATCCAGATGATATTCAGCCAGATCTGGTTCTCCGGTTTCGCCGGCTTCAGTCCAGACATCAGTCATCAAAAGATTACTTTCGATTGCTGCCATCGAAGCAAAAGTCCAGCAAGTTCCGCCTTGCTGATTTTTTACGCTTGTCACAAAATTTTGGTTATCCACATTTCTCAAGTCGAATTGGGCAGGCGGATCTGCCCACAGGGTTAGGGCAAAGGCTAAGCTTAAAATTATTAATAGCGTTTTTTTCATTATATCCTCCAGTTTTTTTTCTAGTTATTTTTTTTCAGACCAATTTGGCAAGTCTATTCTATTAGTATATTTATACAAGATTTGTTCCAAATGAAAATATATGATTTTAAAAGCGTAAAAGGCAGAAAAATAATTTCTGCCTTTTAAAGATTATTGCTGATTTTATTAGTGAGATTATTCTAGCAAATCTCTGCCGCTAGCTTGCCAACTAATGATGCCGTTTTTCAGATCTATCACCTGCTGAAAATTCATACTTTGCATCAGTCTCAGAGTTTGTCCGGTTCTATTTCCGCTACGGCAATAGATCAGATAGATCTTATCTCGCGCCAGCATATCCAGCTTATCTCGGAAGTTCCGAGCATAAAAATCCAGCTGAATTGATTCTGCAATATGTCCGGAATTATACTCGGCTATAGTGCGGATATCGATCAGTACAAAATTACTGTCTGCTGCAGATACTTGCTCGACTAAAAGTGCAAAATCATCTGCGTCGGCTCTAGAAAATTTTTGTTCAGAAGCTGCTGAATTTCCAAAAATCATGAGGCTTATACCTAAAATTATTATTATTTTTTTCATTTCAATATCATAAATAAAAAATGTGTTATGTCCATAAATTCATTTATTTGTAAAAATAGTTCACAGTAAGAGATATTCTTAAAAGGTGGCATTTTGGATTAAAACACCACCTTAAGAAAAGCAAGATATTTGCTTACATCAAGATATCATTTTCTTCACCAAAAGTAAGACGATAAGTATCCAAAGCTATCTGCAGCTCTTCATTGGTAGGAACTACCAAGATGATGATTCTGGAATAATCCTGCGAGATGATTCCGGGTTTGTTACCATTCAATCTGTTTTTTTCATGATCCAAAACAATACCCAGATTTTGCAAACGATCGCAAATGCGCTCGCGCATTTTTACTCCGTGCTGACCAATGCCGCCAGTGAAAATCAGGG
>JAWOEN010000122.1:0-5658 GCA_046482725.1 Cloacimonadales bacterium (SeqCode) | reverse complement strand
GTTCCGGAGCTATTTATAATAATCTGGGAGTCAGCGTTTTCAATCTGGATCAACCTCAGCAACAACCCATCATATTTTCAGCCTCAGTTACCAATGTTTCAGATTCAGAGGTTACCGATTACAAAATCAAAATATCGATGCAATGGCGGGGAAATACTCTGATTGATGAAATCATCGTCAGACCAGTGCATGGCTCAAGCTGGTTTACTTTGGAGCCCAATCTTCCCAAAATGCTCACCAAACAAGATATTCTGGTCAATAGCTCTATGAATTTTAACGCTGAAACTGATCTGGACTTTGATCAGATCAGTAGCAATAGTCCTGAATTTGAAGATATGGTTGCAGAATCCGGCTTGATCCCGGATGGAAACTATAGCTGGGATGTACAATTTCTGGATAACAATGATCAACCACTTTCCGAAATCGAAAATATCTCCTTTACCATCGAAACTCCCATCTCGATAATGCTGACCACTCCTGGTAGTCCGCTTGGACTCGACACTTACTATTCTATGAGCAATCGGCCAACTTTTGTTTGGTTCTCCAATCTGAATGATTTTACTTTGGAACTATATCAAGTATCATCAGATGTGCAAACTGCGGACGATATAGAGAGTCTGCAGCCTCTTTTCACCATTTCCGATATAGCAGGCAACTCGCTTACTTATCCAGCCGACCAACCTAGCTTGGATTTGGATAGAACTTACGCTTGGCGTGTTTCAGCCGAGACTTTTATGCCCGAAGGACTATCCTCGGAAACATATAAAAGTGCTTTTTATCTATTCCGTTTGATGTCAGATGCCGATCAGCAAGCCAATCAACAAGCGATGGTCAATTTTATCCAACAACTGAATATACCCGAAGCGGAAGTGCTGCTTAATCTTATCAACAGCGGCTATTCGATCGAAGAGATTGATTTTGAAAATAGTTCGATCTCAGCCGATGAACTGCTGAATCTGCTGAATGAAATTCAGTCTGGGAATCTCAGTTTCAAAAATATAACCATCGAATAAGGGAGAATTTTATGAAAAAGTTGATGATAATTTTATTAATAATCTTTGGTTTAGTAGCTCTCTCTGCTGCGAATATAGCCTTTACTCTGAAAGCAGAAGGTGATGTGACCTTGACCAGATCGGAAGAGACCAGCTCGGTAACAGACGGCATGGAATTGCAGAATGAAGATTTGATCGAAACAAAGGAAGATTCTTTTGCAGCGGTAAAATTTGTCGATGGCAGTTCTGTGGTGAAAGTTTTTCCGCGTTCACTGCTGACGATAAAAGCTACAGTCAGCGAAGATAACAAGCTTAATAAAACCAATTACCTCAATTCCGGAGAAGTGTGGGCCAAAGTATCGCGTCAAACCGGAGATTTTGAAATCGATACACCGACAACGGTAGTTTCCGTGAAAGGAACCAGGTTGCAGGTGAAGGTAGATGAAGCAGGCGCAACAACTGTAAATACTTTCTCAGGAGTCGTAGAGATGAAGAACAAGGGCGATGGTAAGAGCGCCTCCATCGGAGCCGGACAAAATGCCACATCAACTGGTGAAGGCGAGATAGAAGTAGTAGAAGGAAATTCAGCAGAAGAAGATTATGAAGATGATTCTGATGATAAAACTCTGCGGATAAATCTTCAAAATGCTGATGGTGAGAACAAAACCATCATCATTAATTTTGAATAGGAGGAAGCATGAAACTACTGATTTTATTGGTAATGATTCTTGCTGTTTCCCAGGTTTTTGCCTTGATGATCTCTCCTGAACTGCCAACTGTATATGAAAAAGGAGCAGATTTTACGATTAGGATCACTTCCGGCTTCGAGACAACTAGCGAAGCTAGATTGCTCTATCGAGCTGCTGGCGAACAAGGCTATGCTATGCTTGAAATGGAGCGCGGCTCAGCATCCAATCCGGTTTATTCAGCTGAGATACCACCTGCCAAAGAATTTCTCTCTGCGGTAGAATACTATTTTGAGATTGTTCTAGATTCAGGAGAAATCGTCACCTATCCCGAGCTAAATGCTCAAATCAATCCTCAAAAAATGATCGTGGCCGGTGCAGATAATATCTCCGAAGCCATAGTCTTGCTCTCGCCTGATCCTGATTTTCCCAGTGATTCAAAAGAATTGATTATTGCCTTTTCCTATTTTTCCATTCAGGATAAGATCAAGACAAATTCGATCAAGCTGATGGTGAATGGACGAGACATGACTGATCGTGCCACAATCTCCAGCAATATGGCAGTGTTGAAAATAGCCAAGCCAAAATCCGGAAAGAACAGATTCTATCTGGAGGCCGAAACTGTCACCGGTAATCAGATTAGTTCGCAGCGTTATGAGATAAAAAGTTCTCAAGCAAAATTCGATCTACCACTAAATTTGAATGGTAGCGCCCAAGTCTTTGGCAGGCTCACTTCAGATAGCTCTGAGGATTTGGATCAGGAAGCGAATTTGCGCTTGCTGCTGAATGGACGGCGCAATTGGTTCAATTTCAGATCAAGACTTTTCCTCTCTAGTTTGGAAGATTCCAACCAGCAGAGTGTAAATCGTTATAGTCTGCAATTGGGCGTTCCTCATTTTAAAATACTGGTGGGAGATTCATCACCCAATTTTGGAGCTTATGCAATCAATTCCATCAATATCAGGGGAATCTATTCTGAGCTCTATTTCTCAAAATTTCGATTGAAAACAGTTTTTGGTGATAGCAAACGGGCAGTTGCCGGTGAGCTTAATACTACTTTTGACGATGATGGTGAGCCCAGCTACAGTAATAATGACATCGAATTTCGGCGTCAAACCATGGGGATACGGACAGAATTTGGTCATGAGAGATACTTCAACTTTGCCTTTAATATCGTGAAAAACAAAGATGAGATAGCTTCACTTTCCCAGCAGGAGTATAATGCACCGGATTCTACTCTACTGGTTCGTCCCAAAGACAATCTTGTGCTTTCTACCGATAGCAGGTTTTCCTTTAAAGATCAGCGAGTAGTTTTTGGAGCAGAAGCTGCAATGAGTTTGTATAATTCCAATATTATTGATGGGTCGATCAGCCAGGACTCTTTGGAAACTTTGGCTGGACAGTCTATCCCGATCGATCCAGCTGATTTCGAAAATATCTTTGTGATAAATTCCGACCTAGAGCCTTTTAAGCCTGGTCTCACTAATCTTAGTTACAAAGCTTATCTGCGCATTTTTGCCTATCGCAATTTGCTCAATATTAGCTACTCTTACGTAGGGAATAGTTTCAACAATCTTTCTGCCGGCTATTTGGCCAAAGATCTGGCTACTATTTCTATCAACGATAATCTAAACCTTTTCAGAAATCGGCTGCAGCTCAATCTCAGCTACAATCTCAGCTCCAATAACCAAGCTGATGATAAGGAATTTACCACTACCAACAGCTCAGTATTCGCCCAGATCTATCTGCGACCTACTGATGAGAGTTATCTGAACTTTAGTTACAACAGCAATCTGGCGGAGAACGATGTTTCGGAAAATGATGATTTTAACGGTAAATATGAGGTAAACTCAGAAACGATTAATGTCGGTGGAGGTTATCAGGTTAATCAGATCGATTATGCGCCGACCAGATTCAATCTTGCTTATTCCAATTCTGTTAGTTCGGAAGTTATCAATAATAACTACAATTTAAACAAGGATGTCATCACGCTTTCAGCTGTCAGTAACTATCGAGATTTTCCACTAAAATCTACGCTCGGCTATTCGTTGGCCTTGGATGACAACAGCAATAAAATCCCAGATTCAGCTGAGGATGATGAGACCTCTTGGGTGGTTCAAACTACAGAATATTCATATCACTCTGTTTTTGCCAAAGCCAGTTATCTGCTCTTTTCCGAGAAGCTGGAGCCCAATATCAATTTCAGATTATCAGTCGCTAGCGGCGATTTCGAATTTGCCTCTCAAATGCTGAACATTGGCAGCAAATACAAATTGGATCAGTACACAGATCTTCTTGCAGCTGTGGGTTTTTCAAATTATAGCTATGAAAACAGAGAGCATGAAGATAGTAGTGAAGTGGATTTGAGAATAAATTTGAGACGAAGATTCTAAGCAAAACCAAAACAGATCTGGGGACGAAGAAATTCGTCCCCAATATTTTAGTAACAAAAGGATAATATGAAAAATTTAAAATTTCTTTTACCAATACTCTTATTTGTTATCTTGCAAATAATCTTTATCAGCGATTATTGGATCAGTTTAGAGCACAAAGCGCAAGATTTTCTCTTTCAAATTCGTGGAACTCAAGAAGTTTCGGGAAATGTAGTTATTGTCAATATTGGAGACGACACCTTCAACTCCTTGGGCATTCAATGGCCTTTCCCGCGGGAATATCACGCGCAATTGGTAGAGAATCTAGAAAGAGCCGGAGCAGCAGAGATAGTGTTTGATATCGAATTTGTGGAAAAATCTAATCCTGTATCCGATTCGATCTTTGCCGCTACTTTGGCCAAATATGATAATATTACATTGGCTGGAAAAATTATTACTCAGCAGAGTGCAAGAACTAGAAAAGTGCAAATTTTACCCCCACTAGATAAATTTTTGCGTGCTAGAAATAGTTGGGGTACTGTCAATATCTCCTCGGATATTGATGGCTTTGTCCGAAAATATGAGCTGTTTCAACCTGTTAACAGAACCAATAAATATTCACTTGGCGCTGCCGCCATCGCCTCTTTCAAATCTACAGAAGATTTTCAAAATCAATTTGAGGATGGCAGAAAATATTTGCAGATTGCCGATTATCTTATCCCCAAATTTTCCGCAAAATCTGCCCTACTAAATTATTACGGTCCGGCCGAAACTTTTGCTTATTATGAATATGCCGATGTCTTGGATTCAGCTGACTTTGAGATACCTTTTTTAGATTTGGATCTATTTGAAACGATGGCAAAAGAAAATGTGTTCAAGGATAAAATTGTACTGATCGGAGTTTCAGCTGTAGAATTTCATGACTCTCATCCCACACCGTTCTTCTCCCAAAGCAAACAGCTGACGCCGGGAGTCGAGATCCACGCTACTTTCATCGACAATGTGCTAATGAGAAATCATTTGCGACATTATCCCTATACGATCTTGTTGATAGTGTTTTTTCTCACGACTTTTATCCTTTTCCTGATCAATATCAATATCAGACCCACCATCTCGATTCTCTATAATTCTGTCTTATTGATAGCCTATTTCATTACAACCTATTTCCTTTTTGCCGATAATAATCTACTGTTACCGGTTTTGGAAATTCCTACCATTATTATTGTGGTTTATATCATCGGTTTGATCTTTCAATATGTCAAATCGATCCAAGAGAAGTTTTTCATCAAAAAAGCTTTTGGACAATATATCGCGCCGGAATTGGTAGATGAATTGCTGAGTGATCCCAAAAAATTGGAGTATGGTGGCAGCTTGAAAGATATCTCGGTTTTGTATTCCGATATTGTCTCATTTACTTCATATACCGAATCTCACTCGCCTAAAGAGACTGTAGATCTGCTGCGGGAATATTTGACAGCGATGGTTGAAGTGATCAAAAATAATCGTGGTACTCTCGATAAATTTGTGGGAGATGAGATTGTAGCACTATTCGGTGCACCACTGGAGATGGATGATCACGCTTATTGGGCTTGCAAGGCAGCTTTGGAG
>JAWOEN010000185.1:0-12562 GCA_046482725.1 Cloacimonadales bacterium (SeqCode) | reverse complement strand
TCAATCGTTGCTGCTTCCGATAGCAGTTGTTTTTTTCTTCTCAGATCTCTGAACATATTTATACCTGCTTACTCAGACCAGACAGCATATTCATTGCCATTGGGATCGCTAAAATGAAATCTTCTGCCACCGGGGAAAGCAAAGATCGGCTTGATTATTTTCCCTCCGGCTTTTTCAATTTTAGCTTGGGTAGTTTGCAAAGACTTGCTGTACAAAACTACCAGCACACTGCCTGTTTGGGTAGAAGCGATTAAATCAGATTTATAAAATCCACCAGCTAAGCCTGCATCAGTAAAAGCTGCATATTCAGGTCCATAATCAACAAATGACCAGCCAAATGCTTGCTTAAAAAAAGTTTTAGCGATTGCTAAATCTTTGGCCGGGAATTCAAGGTAGCTTATTTTTTCGTGTTTACTCATCTTTTCCGCCTTTATCTTGTTTTTTACCTGCTGAGCCAAGTGCCTTGGTTCTTGAGCGGGCGTGATATGACTAGCGCGCTTGCTTACCAATCCCAGAGATCATCCAAATCTACAGCTGGATCATTATAGCGCTTCACCGTATCGACCCATTCAGGCAGCTCTTGCTTGATGGTTTCTTTTAGCTCTTTAACTGCAGCGCGCGTGACATGACCCTGTTCCGCCATGAAATCATAGAACTTCTTCAAGCTGGTCGCATTCGATCTGACACTTGCTTCATCTGACCACATCGCTTTGCGGATGAACCAGTAACCCAGGAACAAACGAATTTCGTCTACTCCGGCGGCAGATCTTTTTAGTTCTGAATATAAAAGAAAATGATTTATATAAAAATCGATATTGCCACTGTGTTTTTCCACGGTTCTTTCAGTTAGCTTCTTTGCTCTGAGCCAGTTCTCGAATGCTTCTAGCACCTCAGAATTCTCGGCGCGGATGGCTTGGGATTCTTGATCATAATCTGTGTAACTTTCCATTTCTCTCTCCTTCTAATTTATTAAGATAAGCTTTGCTAGGAATGAAAAAACCGAGCTTGTACTTTCTCTCTAGCAAATTTATCGCGCCTGTTAACTGCGCGATCTCAGCTTTTCTCATCTCTCTATTTAGCTCACAATATCCTAATTTAGTTGTCTCTCTTCCAGGCTTTTCTATTAACTAGCAGTAGCTTCAAATCGGGATCCAATCTGATTTTGTTAAGCGGTTCTTCTGTTGTAATTTTCAGAATTTCGCTCTGCTTTTTTCCATCCAATAAAACTCTTTGTTTTTTATCTCCCTGCAAAATTAATTCTATTTCGAGGTGAGAAATTTGAGCTTTTCCTATTTTATCAATTTTAATTTCGTTTTGGTATAGCTGATTGTTTAGTTCTGTTTGCACAGAAGCAATTTGGTATTCTAAATAGTCATTAGTGAAGAACCAGGTGTGGAAAAACTGATCTAAATCTCTTTGGCTAATTCTTTCACACTCTTTTTTAAACAGCTCCAGAGTCACATTTACACCTTTGAAATTTTCCAAGCAATAGTGCTGAACTTGCCAGAAAGCTTCTTCTCCGATTTCATAGGCTAGCATTTGTAAAACATAATAAGCTTTATCGTGTAATATTGCATTATTCCAATCAAAATTTTGTTTGTTCAAGGACTCCACAGTTTGCATGATCGTAGTATCATCTCCTTGCTGGATAGCCTTGAGGTATGACTTGCTAAAATATTGGTTATAATCAAAGTCTGGGATGTATTGCTCTGCATATAGTTTATCAGTGTGGATACCCATTCCCACGCCCAGCCATTGCGGATATTCTAGTGGTTCTAAGATATAATTAAAGCCCCAATATTGATGTCCGATCTCATGAGCCATAATCCAGTGGGCATGAGTTTCGGCGCCTGCTTTTTTCTGATCAATTCCTCTATGAACTCCTACCACGTTGGGACAAACCGGCCAACCACCATAAGGTGAGGGATATCCCGGGATAATCGTCAAAGTGGGTTGAGGATAAAAGCCCAGTTTATCAACGAAAAAGCGAATGATGTTTTGGGAATATTCCAGAAGTTTTGTTCCCCATTTGCTATCAGCTTCAAAATAGAATGATCTGATCTTTACCCCAGAGCTTTCAGCTTCTTTCAGGACAATATCTTTCAATAAGACAAAGCCATAGGAAGGAACAGAGTGGGCTTCTGTTTCTACTGAAATTTGTTGATTGCTGCTAGCGCTGCTGACAATTTTTCCTGTAGTTGCGATCTCAAAATCCTGGGGATAAGTCAGCTGAACCTGATAATTTGCATGAACTTGATAGTAGGGATTGAATTTGCCATTTTCAAAATAGTGCAACAGCGGAATATCATCTGCATAAAACAGCATCTTTTCTCTAAAAAACTCATTGGGTTTTGTTTTGAAATCGAGAGAGATTCGCAGCTTATGATGGGGTTTCAGGGGAGTATCTAGGTTTAGGATGAAGCCTTCAAAATCGTTGCTTTCGGTAGATACATAATCAAAGCTTTGCACTTTGTCCTCGATGGTAATCTGATTGATCAAATCAGTAGAACCATCCAGCTTCAAGCTAAAAGGCATCTTAGCGATCAATGAATCTGAAGAATTTTGCCAATCTATCAACATCTGACAATCCAGGGACCAATCTGTTGAGTTCACTTTTGCCGTAAGATTATAATTGGTAAGTGTCTTGGGGTAATTTTGAGCCTTTTTACAGCTCAGAAAAATGATAATACAGATTAGAAGTATAACAATTTTATTCATAATTTTTAGACTCTTTTTTGGTAGTTGGTACTAATTTTCACTTATCAGGCAGCTTGCTTTTCTGCTGATTTACCAGCTTAACGATACTCTCTTCTCTATGCTTCCAGATCTCAAAATCCTAAAAGCTGATATTTTCAGCTTGCAGTCAAGCTGATATTTGCTGGTAGTAATTTTGGAGCAGTTTCCTGCCCACCGGCACAAAAGTTTCTGTCAGCTAAAACATTTGATAACCTACTGAACTCCGGATGCACTATTCCATATATTGGCAGTTGACCTTATCTCTATTCCGATCGGAATTCAATATCTTCTCCACGAGCCCGTGCTTCTTTAACCATTTCTTGTAAATCTGCTGGCAAAGACTCCAGAGGAATAGTCAATCCGTCAACCACTACCATATTGTTAAACGGATTATTAGCTATCATTTTTTGTGTTGAAAATTCTGGGCTGAGATACCACAGATTAAACATATCTTTAATCTGCTTGGCTTTGTTAGAGACAGTCGTTTTTTTGGTTCCAAAATACTCACTAATCTGTTCTGCTGTCATATATGGTTCGAACGATTTATCAAAAAGAAAATTAATCGAACCGATAGCATAAACTACAGCAGCTGCCCAAATCTCTAGTCTACCTCTTTGAAAAGGGACATCTATTTTTTTTCCAAGTTTCTTTACTAGCTTTTCACATAAATGAGAATAATCATCATCTAATTTTTGGACACAAAATTCTCCAGTCATTTCAAGGAGTTTTTCCTCTTTTAGCTTTATCTCTTTTTTATTCATAATCTCGAATCTCTGCCTATATTATAATTTCCTTGATAGGATTTTTTTGATAGATCATCTGTGCCTATTTGCACTATTTGTCTTTTGCTTGCTGCCTGCGTCTGTGTATTATCCATTGCTCTTATCTCGCTTATTGGGGATGATATTAGCAATTGCTCATTTTCTTTTCTCATCCTACACTCCATTTTCAAAAAAAAAATCTATTTTTCTCTTTCCAGATCACCAAATCCTAAAAGCCCATAATTCGGCTCGGGGTCAAGTCGTTTTTATCTTTGCTAGCTTTTGCTTTGCTGCCAAATCTCTTACTACACTAGCCCAGACTGCTAAGTAAAGCAGCTGCGTCAAATTAATTTTGTCGTAAGTGAACCAGAGAGCACTGGGGGAAGTTTATTCTAGCTGGGTTTAGAGCAGGGAAGATGGGGGTTTATGTTTAGTGTATGCTGTCGTAGCACCCCGCAAGGTGCTATGTATTATACACATTATTGTAAGCAGTTTTTATTCATCTGCTATTTCTTACCGGAAATTTCCGGTTTAACACTTTATTTCTTCCGGATAGCTTTCCTGGATTTGCACCTTATCCGGAAAATTTCCGGATAGAGCTTCTTTTTTCCGGATAGCTTTCTCCGGAAAATACGTTAATCAATTAGCGCATATTTAGTAGCCGGTCCGGAACCTTCTTGTTTTAGGACCTTTTCCATGCCCTTGTAATAGTTTCTAACAGTCCGGTCCGATTTGCCAATGATCTTGGCGTAATCTCCGGAACTCGTTGGACCATTTTTGGCCACATAACGATACAACTTAATTTGTTTCTCATTTAAATCAGCGAGTAGAGGGTTTGATTTCTCATCTGCTGTGAGTTCAAATATCTCTTCTTGAACTGTAGCCCTATAAATGGTAGTTACAAAGTAGGGCTCTTCCATTCTGAATGAAGGCGTTTTTACATTGTTCGTTTCTTTGAAAGTCTTGAGTTCTTTCATTCCAATATTTCGTTCTTCAACCAAACGGGTTTTATAGAAGATATAGGCAATTTTGGGATTCTTACTTTGAGAAGGCACGTCGAAGGCTCTAAAATTCTCCATGCTGAATAAAGGTTTTCCAGGACTCCAAATTTCAATTTTATCGGCACTGGCTATTACTTTAATTTGTGCACCCTCTATTGTGTAATCTCTATGAACGATAGCATTGATAATTAACTCTCGTAACAACGTCTTAGAGACTTTAGTTAATTCTTCTCTATGAAAACCATCTCTATTGATTTCTGTTAGAAATGCAGCATCCAATAAGTCTTCTACTTTTTTAGGCATCAGTAAAATTGGGCCTTCAATTTCAGATATAAAAGGTTCTTGATTTTCTCTTTCAATTGTAAACTTGATTCTTGATTGCGGAAAATTAGCTTGAGGATTTCGACCTAGAATCAATAAGCCTAAACCAGTCGGTTTAAAAACTTTGGAGCGTTTTGGTTTTGCCAATAAGTTCAAATCAGATAAATACTGATAAAAGCGTTCACTTCCTTGCTTATAGGGAAGTGACATGCGCGTGATCATATCATTTTGGGCATCATCAGATAAAGAATCCACTTCATAGTTGTTTAGAGCTTGTTCAAATGGTTTCGCTGGAGATGTAAATACTTTTTGTTTCTCTTCTTTCGCTTTAATTTCTGCCTGATCGAAAAACTGTTTGTTCTCTTCATAAATATGATCTTGCAGGTGCTTGGGGAAAAAATCTATTTCAATACCATTATTCTTTAGAAAGTCTCTGCCTTCACCAGCAACGGTAGGGTCGGGGTCAATGTAACCAATATAAACTTTTCCAATTCTGGCATTGAAAATACGCTCAGCACAAGATAGTTTAGGATGATTTCGTGCTCCTGGGGCACAAGGCTCCAATGTGGCATAAATAACCATTCCGGTTAAGTTCTTGTCTCTGTTTTTGCGTTCTAAAAGAGTAAACTCAGCATGGTCACCATCTCTTAGTTCACCTCTATGAGCTGTGCCTATAATTTCACCGTCTGGTGTAGCTAAAATAGCACCAACTTTAGGGTTGATTTTGTTATCATCTCTACCATTATCTGGGACTGATTTTTTCATTTCTTCAATAGCTAGAGTCATCAACTCTTCTGGCGTATGTTTTTTAGACATTTATCTTTTTTCTTTTAATGTTTGCCAACGTCTGTTTATCACCTATTATCGTTATTGCTCTCATTTGGTGGGATAACAACAATGGTATATATTTCTCTTTTAAGGTTATCAACTGCACCAAAAATTCTCCTTTGCGATTGTTTTATTTCCAAATCAAAATAAATTATCTATCCACTTGCCAAAGCTGCAAATTTTGCCGGTTGCGTCAAATTAATTTTTTTTAAGTAAGAAGTTGGCTTTTGGGCTAAGCTGTTGAGTTATTTCCAATCTACTCTCAGGTTTGGGGAGGCAGATTATCTACCTGCTAAAAAAAATATCTTTACTGTTTTGAGCAGAATAAAAACTTTATCAGCAGAGAGGATGGGACTGGTGTCCCAGCTGGTCTTCAAAACCAGTACCGGGCAGCTAAAACTGTCCGCGGCAGGTTCGATCCCTGCCCTCTCGGCCATTTTTGTCTGGGCTTATCAGCGGTGCTTCAGTGCTCAAGCCAAAGCTATTTTCAGATCCCTCCAAAAACTATCCACACAGTTGTGCACAAAGTTATCCACATCTTTATTAGACTCGGAAAATCATGAGTCAAACTCAAAATAAGTTCTTACTCTTTTGACGCCTGAAATTCTTAAATTGCTATATTTATGGTTGTTAGCGTTGGTTGTAAAAATCTGATAATTTGCCGGCTGCAAAGTATTAACTAACCGAGTTTCAGATAGATAAGGCTGCACTGCAGAATAGTTATCCACAGTGAAGCCTGCATAAAACAAAATTTTATTATCTAAACAAGGCGAAAAGTTCTGATCTCAAAAGGTTTGAATTGGAGAGCTTGTTCTTGCTGATTTTGGCAGATAACTTGCAGCTTATTTTCCAACATATCTGTTTCTAGCAATTGTTGCCAAGGCTCAGCTGCCTGCAATCTGGTTTGGCAATTTGCACCCTTGGTTTCGTAAAGGCGCAGGATAATGCCCTCACCATCTTCAGCCGGTTTGATCGTTTCGATCTTGACTTGCGAATCAGTGAGGCTCCACCAACTTTTGCTGGCGGGGAGGGGAATTTTGGCGATCGGAGTGCAGATCAGCGGTGAATTTAGTTCGTGCGCTGTTTTCAAGGTGTCGGATTGCGTCAGCTCGCCCAGATGTGGGAAATAACCAAAGGTGAATTGATGTTGATGCAGATCAGCTTCTTTGTCAGTATCTTTGGGACTGCGCAGCAGATTGAGGCTCAGCACATTACCCTGGATATAATGTCCGTACTTACAATCATTGATCAGTGCCAGGCCATAATCGGGTTGGGAAAGATCGGCAAAGCGCTGCGCTACGACTTCGAATTTGGCAGCATCCCAACTGGTGTTGGCGTGGGTGGGTCTTTGCAGCGTGCCATATTGGATCTCATAAGATGCTTGCTGACTGTAGATAGCGGCAGCAGCTTCCACGCGCAGCATTTTATGTTCTTCGCGCCAATCCACCTGAGTTTCTATTTTGATAAATTTGGAGTCATCACATAGCGTCAGGGTTTGCTCGATAGTAGAATTACCAATTGTGAATTTTTGCCAGATGCTAGCTTGCAAAGCAGAGTGATAGATCAGCTTGGATTCGAGCAATTTGGCTGGCTGGGGAGTGGTCTCGCGATAGAAATGGTTCACATCCCAGGCTCCCCAATTATTGGGCTGATCTTCCCAAAGCAAAAGTTGATTGGCTGATCCGGCCAAAACTTCGCGCTGCGCCTCTTTATCAAAGATGGAAGAGATCGTACCATCCTTTGCCAAGCTTATTTTGATCAGAGCATTTTCCAAACTTTTCTCATCAGCTCGAATCTGACCCTGGGCAGCGGCAATTTCTGCCAAATTCACAGTAGTATAACCCAAAGCCGGAACCTGAAGCTTGGTCTCGATCAATTCGCCATTTTCAGCTGGTAACTGCAAAATCTCTTGGCGCTCCCAGCTCAGCGAATTGTAGATAATATAATTTTCTCTTTTGTCGGTTTTGCCATGCAGTTGATCAAAAATCGCAGCTGTCAAATCTGCCAGTTTATCCAGGTTTTGCGCACTGAGCGCGTTGGCATCTTTATAAACCCAGTTTATGGAAGAGCCGGGCAAGATATCATGAAATTGATTGAGCAGGGTATCCTTCCAAACCTGCTCTATTTGGGCCTTGGGATAATTTTCTACCAGCGTTCCCAAAAATTCCAGATCACGCAGGCGCAGCTCCAGTAGACGATTATTTTTCTTGATCAAAGCCTGAGTGGTATAAGTGCCGCGATGCAATTCCAGGTACAATTCGCCACGCCACTGCGGCAGGCGCTCGCGAGGTATTTGGCCGATTTTGGCAAAAAAATCTTGGGCGAAGGCAAATTTGAATTTGGGTGAACCTTCCAGGTTTTGCTGTCGCAGACCCAGCTCGATCTGCAGACGAGAAGGCCCGCCCCCGCCGTCGCCGATTCCATAAAGATTCAGAAATTCCTCGCTAAGATCGTTCTGAGCATAACGCTGCTCGCTCTCCACCAGCTGGGTAGGCCAATTGCTGAGGTTATAATCGTTGGTGGGCAGAAAGTGAGTGAGGATTTCCGTGCCGTCAATGCCTTGCCACATAAAGGTGTGATGCGGGAATTTATTGGTTTCGTTCCAGCTGATTTTTTGGGTCATGAAATAATCCACGCCACATTTTTTGAGAATTTGCGGCAGAGCTGCACTGTAGCCAAAAACGTCTGGTAACCAGAGATGATCGATCTCTTTGCCAAATTCATCTCGGAAGAATTTTTTGCCGTAAAAACATTGGCGCACCAAAGCTTCACCGCCGGTCAGGTTCATATCCGGCTCTACCCACATGGCGCCTTGGCATTCCCAACGTTCAGCTGCGACCGCCTGCTTGATCTTGGCATAAAGTTTCGGGTAATCTTCCTTCACCCACTGATACAATTGCGGTTGGGAAGCTCCAAATTTATAGTCGGGATATTCTTCCATATATTTCAGCACAGTGGCAAAAGTTCTGCCCGCTTTACGCCGAGTTTCTCGTATCGGCCACAGCCAAGCCAGATCCAGATGAGCATGCCCGATAGAATAGGCGGTTAAAGCGCTGGCTGTAGCTGGAGCTGCCAGAAGCTTTTTGGTAATATCCAGAGCAGCAGCTTGCCCGGCTCCGTTTTGATAAAGGTTGATCGCGTCATTTAGGCCACGTAAGATTTTTTGGCGGCGGGGTGAGCGTTTTTCCAGAGCTTCCGTCAATGAGAGCAGAGTTCGGAAATCTATGATTAATTGGCGCAAAGGACGATCCAGGCAGACGATTTCAGCTTGGATCAGATGATAATCGCGGCTGCCGGCTCCGAATAATTCGTTGGCAGAAGCTTCGGCCAGCAATTCGATTTTTTTGCCAGCTTCTGCTTTCTCAAAGAGTGGGACAAAATATTTTCCCGACCACAAATTCCAGTGGATCTTATTGGTTAAACCCAGATCAGGAGAGCCCTCGCGCCAGATGCAAGCTTCTCCTTCCACATCGATCAGCGCTCCCACTTGCTGGCCGGCAAATTCGGCCGGAACTTCTCCCTGAAAACGAAACCAGCCGCAATTCCAAGGCCGGGCCCAGACTTCGCCCGGCTTGATCTCCTGATATTGGGCAGAGATTGCCTGCTGATAAGAAATCGGCTTTTCATCTACGATATAAGCTGCTTTCAGTGCTGCTTTGCCAAAATAACGCCGGGGATAATTTTCCTCGATCCAGCGCTTGATGCGCTCTAAATAGATTTTCTCTCTTTGCATAAGATAAACTCCTGCTTCTGTTTATAATTTTTTAAGATTAAAAGATTTTGCTGATTTCCGATACTATATTTATCATGCTTTTATAAGATTATCACCAACGTTGCACCAGCCAGCATTATCAGAGTAGCCAGAGACTTCCTGAGTAGATAGTGTTCATGAAAAAGCTGTCCGCCGATAACCACGGCAAAGAAAACAGAAACGCGCTTCAGAGCCAAAACCAAAGCTACTGAGCCGGCTTTGACAGCAAAGATTTGAGTCAAACGGTAGATAATCGTGAAGAGCGAAATCAGTAAAATCAGCTTCCAAGAATTCCGTATAGTTTGGGCTAGAGTGCTGGTAGTTTTGCGGCGCAGTAGAGTGAGGATAAAGAAATTGAGACCCAAAAAGAGGTGCTGAAAAGTTAGCATTGTGTAGGGTGGAAGTTTAAAATCGCGCAGCAGCCATTTATCCAATAAGGAGGTAACAGTGAAGATCAGCAGTGCGCCTAGCAGAAAGCGGTGTCCGCGTGATTTTCCAAAAATCTTAAAAGGCTGCCAGATATCTCGGCGGTGTCCCATCTGCAAAACATAGGTACCTACTAATAGTAGGATTAAACCGAAAATCTGCCAAGTCGAGAGAGCTTCTCCCAGCAAGAGAAAGGCAAATAGTGCGACCAAACCGGGGGTGAGAACCAAGATCGGTAAAGCTCCGGAAATCTCCAGATTTTTGATGCCATGCATAATGAAGAGAAAAGCGCACATACCCAAAATGGATTTGCCATAAAGGACACTCAGAGCCGGATAGGGCAGAGCGCTGAAATCTATAGTTCCCAAAAAGGGCAAACTGAGCAAAATATTGAAAATTGCTAAAACTGCTGAAAACTCCAAAGCGTTTTCTTTGAACAATGTCTTCTTCTCGCCGATCGCTGCCATGGCAGAAAAGAGCGCTGAGATCAAGGCCAAAATATACCAATTCATACTAATCTATTCCTTTTATCCAATCTTTATTTTCCAACACAGTTTTTATCCTTTGTTATAAAAGCAAGAAATTTTACTGAAAATCGGGCTGTAATCGAGGTAATAAGCTTTTCCCAAACGCGGTTCACAATCTGCGAGCAGCTCAGGCAACTTGACAATAAAACCATCGCCATAATAAATCTCTCAGATCAAGAAGATGAAGGAGTAGATAGATGTATACTGCAGTAATGGAATATCATTTTAAGCCTGAGCATTTTGCCGAAGCTTGCCAAATCTGGCAAGAAGAGATCTTGGGATTGGCTCAGCAGCAGCCGGGATTTGTACGGATGCAATTTTTGACTCGAGAGGGAGAATATGCTTTGGCTATCGGTACTTGGCAAGCTGCCAAAGATGCTCAAGCTTTTATGCGCACTGGCGTTTTTATTCGGTTATTGGAAAAATTTTCCGACATCTTACTGGAGAAACCTCAGCCGCAAATTTGGCAGACCAGATATTACGCTGAGCAATAATTTTTGGTAAATTTTTATGCCTGCTTGGCTTGGGCACTAAAAAAAAAGCTAAGTTAGAACAGAAATTGCATTAATAAATAAAACAGTTGAAAACGTTCGGCTCTGAAAAAAGAAAATTTCTGCTTCTCTCCGCTTTTTTGGCGGCAGAATAGTGGAGATTTAGAATTTCAGTAGTTTTTATTTTGTCCAACTGTAAAGAAGAATGACAGCGAAAAGTTTATTTGCCAGAGAAAATTACTTTGATCTCTTGCGTAAAATGAGGTTGTTCTATTTTTTGGTTATAAGCAAGTTTTTATCTAGAAAAAGAAATAATAGTAAGAATCAATAAGGAGTATGAATGAAAAAGATCTATTTTTTAGTATTGCTGAGTTTAGCTTTTGCAATGCTTTCAGCTTCTGCTCAACCTTTTGTAGCAGAATATTTTCACGAAAAAATTATCGTGGTCGGCTTTGATGCCAAGATTATCGATAATCCCCAAGGCAGAATCGACTACTCTACCGAAAATGGCGTAGTGCAAATTGGTGTAGCTGGTTTCGATCAGCTTGCCCAAGAGTATCAGTTTGTAGAATTGGAGCAGATGTTTCAAAATATCAAATATAAAGAGTGGAATGAAGATGGCATTTATCTACAAAATATCTATCGGGTAGTTTTAGCGGAAAATGCTCAGATCGAAACTGCGGTAAAAGCTTTAGCAGCAGATTCTGATATCCTCTTTGCCGAGTATGAAACTATCAATCGTCCGCGCTATACACCGAACGATCCCAATTTTTCTACTCAATGGCATCACCCAGTGATAAAGACACCCGAAACTTGGGATTATACTATAGGCAGTGATGAAATCATCGTCGGAATCGTGGATTCGGGAGTTTATTTCACCCACGAAGATCTGCGAGATAATATCTGGATCAATGAAGCGGAATTACCCGGATTTGATATTGATCAGATTTTGGAAACTGGTGTAATTAATGGTGGTGACGGGATAGATAATGACGGTAATGGCTATGTAGATGATGTAATCGGCTACAATTTTCATGGTTCAGGTAGCAATCAAGCATACCAATATTATGAAAGCAACGACCATGGAACTCATGTCGCCGGCTGTGCCGGAGCTGTGGGCGATAACGAGATCGGGCTGGTTGGATCAAGTCTCAATGTAAAAATCATGGGAACTCGTCATGCACCAACAAATGAGGATTATCCTTATGTGCAAAACGGCTATGACGGTATTACCTATTGTGTAGATTCTGGTGCTCAGATTATCAATTGTAGCTGGGGTGGACCCGGAAGCGGTACCATGCCCAACAGTGTGATAAATTATGCCACTTCTAATGGAGCTTTGGTAGTTACAGCTGCCGGAAACTCCAATACCGAGCATACTAACTACTATCAAGATTATCCGGCTGATGCTACCAACGCTTTGTGTGTAGCTGCCACCGATCAATATGATAATAAAGCCGGCTTCTCTGATTTTGGGGAGCCGATCGATATCAGCGCTCCCGGGGTGGGAATCCAATCCACAATTATTGGTGGAAGCGGTTATAGCGCTTTTAATGGCACCTCAATGGCTTCACCGGTAGTGGCTGGAGTTGCAGCTTTGGTACTGAGCATGAATCCTGATCTGCAGCCTCTGGAATTACGAGGTCGCCTCATGGATACTGCTGATAATATCGATGCCAACAACGAAGATTATATTGGTTTGCTGGGAGCTGGCCGAGTC
>JAWOEN010000078.1:0-5403 GCA_046482725.1 Cloacimonadales bacterium (SeqCode) | reverse complement strand
CTATCACCTCAATGTCGATGTGAGTGGAATTCCGCTTCTAAATTGATGAAAAAAATAATGATAAAATGCTTCTGCTGCCTCAGTGGAACCATTTTTTATTGTATTCAAAATGTTTGATTATGGTCTTGTAGATGCTCACTGCCATCTGGCTGATTCGCGTTTGCAGGCAGAGCTGAAAAGTTTGGATCAAGTTGCTGGTAATACGGGCTATATCTCTTGTGCGCTCAATTCTGCCGAACTGAAATGGCATCTGGAAAACAGCGATCCCCGAATAAAGTTTGTAGCAGGAATTCATCCTTTGCCGCAAACTGAAGCAGCTTTTGCTATCGAGCAAGTAGCAGAGCTTTGTGCTGCCCAAAAAATTAGCGGAATCGGCGAGATCGGTTTGGATGCGCGAGCAGAAAATTATCAATCCCAAAAAAATATTTTACTGCAGCAGCTGGAATTAGCTCGTGATTTTGAGCTGCCGGTGGTTTTGCATGTGGTGAAGTCTTATTATCAGCTGGCAAAACTGCTGCAGAACAATTTTCCCCAAGTTCAGGGCTATCTGCACGGTTTTCACTCTTCAGAGGCTGTCTTTGAGCTTTTTGCCAAATACGATCTGGCTTTTAGTTTGGGTTGCCGCCCGCCGGCTCAGCAAGTTTGCCGGCGCATTTTGCAGCGTGGTCATTTTCTGCTGGAAACTGATGCTCCTTTCCAAAAACCCTTCGAAGATAAACAAGCATACAATCGATTATCCAACCTGACCTGGGTCGTAAAACATCTGCAGCAAAACACAAAATTTTCTGCTGCAGAAATCAAAAGCTTGCAGTACAAGAGTTTGGGCAAAATATTCGGTTGACTCTGGATTGGAGCCAATAATCTTGCCCCTAAAATAAGAAAATATAAAGGATAGATAATGTTACAATTTAATCGGACGGAATTACTTTTTGGCGCAGAGGCAGTTGCCAAATTTCAAGCCAGCCGCGTTGCCATCATGGGTTTGGGCGGAGTAGGCTCTTATGCTGCCGAAGCTTTGGCCCGCAGCGGCATCGGCAAATTTCTGCTAGTAGATTTTGATACGATCAGCGAAACCAATATCAATCGGCAATTACCCGCTCTGCACAGCACCATCGGTCAACTGAAAACAGAAGCAATGCGCCAGAGATTATTGCAGATCAATCCCGCTTTAGAGATTACAATCTATTCAGATTTTTGTGTGGAAGAATCACGCCAGCAGCTGCTGGAAAATGTAGATTTTGTCGTGGATGCGATCGATAGCCTGACGCCGAAAGCCGGTTTGATAGAAGCTTGCTATCATAAAAAGATTCCGCTGATTTCTGCCATGGGCGCAGCCGGAAAATTTGATCCGGCTCAGATTGTGCAAACTGATCTGAGTAAAACCAAGATCTGCCCTTTGGCCAAAATGGTGAGGAAATATCTACGTCGCCGCGGCATCAGCCAAGGTGTGGCCGTAATTTATTCGACCGAAGTTCCCATTCCCCAATATCCGCCCGCAGCCGGTACCGACCAAGAATGGGTGGGTGGACGCGGCAGAAAGCGCGGAACTCTGGGCTCGGTAGTTTATCTGCCGGCGATTTTTGGCATGTGGGCTGCTAGCTATGTACTGAGAAACTTAGCAGGAAAAATGGCGGAGCAATAATTTCCTAAGCTTCTGGCTCCGCTTCCAGCTTCTCCAGATCATCGTCATCTTCATCGGCTTCGTTGGGCAGAAATTTTTCAGCAATACTCTTGCTGGCTTTGGCACCCAATTTCTTCAATTTTTCGGCACGCCCAACCAGATTTCCGCGGCCTGTCTTCAATTTATTCACCGCTTTATCATAAGCTTCTTTGGCCCGATCCACATTGGTGCCAATCTTCTCCAGATCGGAGAGGAAGCCTTCAAATTTGTCATAAAGTGCTCCACTTTGGCGCGCGATTTCCAAAGCATTTTTGGTTTGATTTTCCTGGCGCCAGATAAAGGCTATCGTGCGCAAAGTAGCCAACAAGGTGCTGGGACTAACCACCACGATATGCTTTTCCAGAGCGTGTTTATAGAGCTGATTATCATATTGCATCACGGTGGCAAAGCTGCCCTCGATCGGCATAAAAAGCAGTACAAAATCGGGAGTATTCAATTCCTTTAGTTCGTGATAGTGCTTTTTGTGCAAACCATCAATATGGCCTTTGACTGAAGCTGTCAACAGCTTCACCTGACGCAAACGCTGCTCTTCAGTTTCGGCTGCGGCAAATTTTTCATAATGCACCAAAGAAACTTTGGCATCGACGATAATATCTTTCGCGTCGGGCAGATGGATAATCACATCGGGTTGATAGCGCTTGCCGTTATCGGTGGTATAGCTATTTTGGGTTTCGTATTCCGCGCCTTTGCGCAAGCCAGATTCTTCCAACAAACGCTCCAAGATCACCTCGCCCCAATTACCCTGAGTCTTCACATCTCCTTTCAGAGCTTTGGTAAGATTATTGGCCTCTTCACTAATCTGCTGGTTCATCTCTTTCAAATGGCTGATCTGCTCGATCAAACCGCGATTGCTCAACAGATTTTTCTCGTTGGTTTCTCGTACGGTCGATTGAAATTCTTTGATCTTCTCTTGTAGCGGCGACAGAATCGCATCCAAATTTTGCTGATTCAATTTGGTGAAACGGCTGCTTTTATCATCCAAAATCTCATTGGCCAGATTTTTGAAAGATTCGCTAAACCTCTCTTGAATAGTGGTAATCTCTTCTTTCTGAGTTTGTAATTTTTCGGTCAAAGCCTGGTTGGTATTATCTTTCTCAGCCAAGCTGATTTTCTGTTCCGAAATCTCCTTTTTGGCTGCTTCCCAACCGGCTAAGAATTGTTCAGACTTTTTTGCTTGCTCGGCCAATCTGCCAGCAAGCTCTTCTTGCTGGTTATCAGCGTTTTGCAATTTCAAAAGCAAATTACTGATCTGCAGCTCCAGCTCGTTTTGCTTTTGTTGAGCTGCTTCTCGCCGCTCTTCATATTGCTGCAGCAGATCTGCCTTTTGTTGCAAGACCTCTTGCTGAGCTGCATAAGATTCTTGCAGAGCTTTCTTTTCTGCCACCAAACCGGAATAATCCGCTTTGGATTGAGAAATTGCCTCACGCAATTCTTTTAGTTCGGATTGCTGACTTCCCAGATTGGTTTGCAGATAATCTTTTTCCGCTTCCAACTTAGATTTGGAGCTTTTGAGCAAAATCAGGGCAATGCCGACGCCCAAAGCCAAACCGACTAGCAAATATATTAGTTCTATCATTATAAATTCTCTTCCAGCTTGACCTGCTTGTGTAGCTCTGCACTTTCCAATTCTGCCAATTCCGCCAAGGCATCATTCAACAATTTTACGCGCTGACGATAGGGCAAAAAAGAGCTCTTGAAGCCATTGATAATAATATTCTTGATATCCTGATAACCCAAATGCAGCTCCTGAATTGCCAGCATATATTCATCGGTGAGAGTGGTGTCGGAAATCAGACGGTTATCTGTATTCAGAGTTACCCGCAAGCCATAATCCTGATAAAAAGCCAAAGGATGCTCGTGCAGAGCAGCCACAGTTTTGGTATCAAGATTACTCTTGAGGCAGATCTCCAGCGGAATGCGATGATCATTTACATAATTCAGCAGATCGCCATCTTCGATCAATCTGGTGCCATGCCCGATTCTGTGCGTGCTGCAGTAGTGCAATGCCTCGTGAATCGATTTGGGTCCATAAGCTTCTCCGGCATGCACGGTGATATTGAGGTTGTTATTGAGAGCCAAATAAAAAGCTTCTTTGTGCAAGCGGGCCGGGTTGTTATATTCAGCGCCCGCCAGATCGAAGCCGATGACGCCATTGTTTTTGTAAGCCACTGCCAGATTGGCCAAACGCTTACTAATATCAGGATCCATATTACGGATTCCGCAAATTATCACTCGGGTAACGATCTTAAAATCTGCTTCTGCCCTTCTCAATCCACGATTCACCGCATCACAGACTTGGCTCAGTTTCAAGTTCTGCTCAATATGCAAAACCGGCGAATATCTCACTTCCATATAACGAATATTCTCCTGCGCTGCATCTTCAGCCAGTTCATAGGCGATGCGCTCCAAAGCAGCTTCGGTCTGCATCACACTCAAGGTAATGGCAAAAGCTCGCAAATATTCTTCCAAATCTTTGCACTCTGTTCCGCAGCAAACTATTTTTTTCAGCTCGGCTGCTTGGGCGGCCGGCAACTCTACCTGCTGCTGCTGGGCCAAATCAATAATCGTGGCCAGGCGCAAAGAGCCATCCAAATGTACATGCAAATCTGTTTTGGGTAATTTCTCTATAAATTCTCTGCTCAATTTCATCTTCATCTCCCGCATTTTGCTAAAAATTCCATTTATTATTACATACTATCTCGGCTATCTCTTTACGTTTTTTACTTCGGGCCAAGCTCTTGATCAGCTTGGCATAAATTTGGGGTTGCTGGCGCGGATAGCCAAAAGGACTAAGCGCCACTATTTTCACATCGGAAGGGATATCCAAAATCTGGCGCACTCGCCCAGAATCGAATGCTCCCAACCAACAGCTACCGACTCCCCGATTCCAAGCTGCCAACATCATCTGCTGAAAAGCGATGGCAGTATCGACCAGATAATAATCCTGCTGATTGAGCTTACCGCTCTGCTCGGGATAGGCGCAAGCTACCACCACCAAAGGCGCATCTTTGATAAAGAAATTTGCCTTACTGAGCAAACCGCTCTGCAAAGCCAGCTGCCGAATCAAAGCATGATCATCCACAAAAACAAAGCGCCAACACTGCTTGTTTTGCCAAGATGGCGCCCAACGCGCCGCCTGCTGCATCGCCTCGATAACCTCAGCATCCAAAGCCTGCTGACTAAAACTGCGAATACTCTGCCGGGATATGATCAATTCCTGAAAATCCATCTGCAACTCCTAAGCTGATTTTTTATCTTTGTGAAACTAAAAGAGCCGACTCTTTTGTCAAATCAAAAAAAATGAGCCACAGACTTAACTGCGACTCATTTTATTTTTTACCAGATCTGGTCTAACTAACTAAAAAGCTACTCCGAAACTTGTAGTTACAGAATTATATTTTCCGATATTATAATCAGCACTCAGGTTGAATACTCCCAATCTGAAAGCAGCACCCAAAACCAAACGGCTGTTGTTGTCACCATCCAGCTCAAAACTAATCTTTTGCCGCATCGGCTCGTTGGTCACAGGATTATCACCGATCAGATAATCGTACTGAAATTTCATCTTGGATTGTTCATACATTAGCCCGGCATAAGGAGTGACGCTGAGAAAACGCAAACCCAAAGTCTTGCCTACATTCACGCCCAGCGTGGTAGCGGTAGCTTCCGCCATATCACCGATCTTCATCTGCTGAGTAAATAGCGCTCCACTGATATCGACT
>JAWOEN010000133.1:0-13955 GCA_046482725.1 Cloacimonadales bacterium (SeqCode) | reverse complement strand
CAGGAAGAATGCCGCTTGCATCACAGTATTGACGCGTGAACCCAAGCCAACTTTTGTCGCAATTTTCAAAGCATCAATATTATACAATCTCACCTTTTTTTCGATGATAGTTTTTTGCATATCTTCAGTCAGGTTTTCGAATACTTCCTCTTTGCTCCAGTCGCTGTTGATCAGGAATACGCCATTTTCTTTGATCCCTTCCAAAACATCATAGCGCCCGATAAAGGCTTTTTGATGACAGGCGATAAAGTCGGCATTTACTACCAGATATTCGGATTGGATGCGATTTTTTCCGAAGCGCAGATGCGAGCGGGTAATTCCACCAGATTTCTTGGAATCGTATTGGAAATAGCCTTGAGCGTACATATCTGTGTTATCGCCAATAATCTTGATCGAATTTTTATTTGCACCCACAGTACCATCAGAACCCAAGCCCCAGAATTTGCAGGAGATTGTGCCTTGGGGTAAGCTGTTGATATGCTGCTCGATTTTCAGCGATTTGTTGGAAAGATCATCGTTGATGCCCACTGTAAATCCGTGGAAAGCTTCGCCATCCAAATGATCGTAAACAGCTTTTACCATGCTGGGAGTAAATTCTTTGGAAGATAAACCATAACGTCCGCCGATAATTTCTAAATCACGGCAATCGCGCAGAGCGGTAACAACATCCAAAAATAGTGGTTCACCGATCGAGCCCGGCTCTTTGGTTCTATCCAAAACTGCGATTTTCTTAGCACTGGCTGGTAATACAGCTTTCAGCCCGGCGATCGAGAAAGGACGATACAGACGAACTTTGATCAAACCGAGTTTTTCGCCATTGGCGTTGAGGTGGTTGATAGTTTCTTCGATAGTAGCACAGCCACTGCCCATTGCGATGATGATTTTATCAGCATCAGCAGCTCCAAAATAATCAAACAGATGATAATCTCGGCCGGTGATTTCGGAAATCTTATCCATATATTCCTGCACAATTGCCGGAGTTGCATCATACATATTATTGGTAGTTTCGCGTCCTTGGAAATAGACATCGGGATTTTGTGCACCTACTTTTACCCGAGGTGCTTCCGGATTGAGGGCGCGCGAACGGAAATCTTCTACATATTTTGTCTCAACCAGATCTTTCATAGTGTCATAATCGATCATCTCGATTTTTTGAATTTCATGTGAATTTCTAAAACCGTCAAAGAAATTGAGGAAAGGAACTTTGGATTTTAGAGTAGCCAGATGCGAAACTACGCCCAGATCCATGATTTCCTGAATCGAGTCTGCTGCCATCAGAGCAAATCCGGTATTTCTAGCGCTCATCACATCAGAGTGGTCGCCAAAAATAGAGAGAGATTGAGCTGCTAAAGAGCGGGCTGAAACGTGGAAAACAGTGGGTAGCATTTCGCCGGCGATTTTGTGCATATTAGGAAGCATCAGCATCAAGCCTTGTGAAGCTGTGAAGGTGGTAGTCATAGCACCGGCAGAAAGAGAGCCGTGAACTGCCCCGGCTGCACCTGCTTCCGATTGCATCTCTACAATATCTACAACTTCACCGTAGATATTCTTTCTTTTGTTGGCCGCCCAAATATCCGAATATTCTCCCATGGGAGAAGATGGTGTGATGGGATAGATCGCTGCTACTTCGCTAAAAGCATAGGCTACATGCGCCGCAGCACTATTTCCATCAACTGTCGCTTTGGTTAAATTTTTCATAATTTAACTCCTTTATCTTTTTGTTTTGAAAGTCTCATTATCTACACTACAAAATTTATAATTTTTCTTTATGACTAAAATTATTTATGCCTGAGATTCGTCAACCATATTCAAGCGACCTCTTTGCTAATTTTAGCAGATAAATTTCTGGATAATCAGGAACCGTGATTTTAATAGCGTTATAGGAAAAATTGAGTAGGTAAAAAAAACTATAGCTACTTCTTAGCAAAAAGCTGTAGTAGATAATTTGCAGTTATTCTGTTGGTTCAAAAAGTGGCAGATCCTGTGGTGGTGCATTCGAGCTGGCAGTAGTATCGGGCGGAGTAGAAGATTCCAGATATTGTGGATCGATTGGCGACAACGCTTCAAATTGATTTGGTAACGTATCAGCTTCGTAGAGTAATTTTTTCAATTGGGAAATTTTTTCCCAAATAATCATTTTGTCTGCCCGTTCGCTAATTGCATAAAGCTCTTCCAGCCAATACCAGCTCAAGAGATATTGCTTTTGACGCCGAGCCAAATCGGCCAATTGCTCCAATACTTCGCTACGTCTCTCATCATCAGGAAACCCGTAATAAAGCTTCAGAAGCTGTTCTTGGGCACTTTCATACTCTTGCAGAGCATAATGTGCGATGTAAGAATAAAATAGAGCATCTGCCAGATAGAGAGAATCTGCAGTTGCCAAGATGGGATCCAGATATTGCAAGGCAGCTTCAAAATCTTTTTTATAGATTTGATTCAAGGCAATTTTTAGCTGATACTGGGCAGCAGCAATTTGCGGCTGATGCTCCAAGAGAAGCTGATAGATGTCATTAGCTTCTGTATAAAGTTTTATCTGCTCATACTTTTGGGCCAGCAGCAGGAGCAAATCTAAATCCAATTGCTCAGTTTCTCGGCGCTCGAGGATTTCGATCAAAACTTTGATCTGTTCTAGCGGTGGCAACTCTGCCAAACTTGTGGTAAGCAGATTTAGCGCTGCAGTTTTTATCGAATCATTGGCGGTTTGCTTTTGTAAATCGGCCAATTTGAATTGGGCAATCCGCAGGCTATCCAGCTGCAGCCAAGCACGAGCTTCCAACAATCTTATCTCAGCTTGCGGCTCTGCTTCGATAGCGGCAAAAGCCAAAGTTGCCAATCTGTATTCGCCTTTTTCAAAATAAAATTTGGTCAATTCGGATTGATAATCAGGTGTTTCTATCTCATCTTCCACAGCACTGAGCTGAGCAAACAAAAACATTATTGCGAGATAAAAAACGATTTTTTTCATTTTAATGCATCCTGATAGGCAAAACAAGCAGCGCCCAAAGCGCCGGTAATGAAAGGATCTGGCGGAACTAAAATTTCAGTTTCCAGAACTTCTGACAAAGCTTGCTGCATGCCGATATTTTTGGCAACACCACCGGTAAAAATCAGGGGCTGCTGCCAGTGTAAGCGTGCGATCATATTGCGAGTTCTTTTGGCAATGGAGAGATGCACAGAGTGAATAATATCAGCTGCAACTATCCCCTGTGAGATCAAGCCGATAATCTCACTTTCGGCAAAAACCACACAGGTGCTGTTCACATCTACATTTTGCTGGCTGAGCAGCGCCAAATCTCCCAAATCATCGACTGTCACTTGCAGAATATTGGCAGCTACCTCCAAAAATCTGCCGGTACCGGCTGCACATTTGTCATTCATCACAAAATCCAATACGCGCCCTTGGCTATTCACCAAGATTCCTTTGGAGTCTTGACCACCAATATCGATGATCGCTTGAGCTTGCGGGAATAAGAAATTCACACCTTTAGCATGGCAAGAAATTTCTGAAATTTTCTTGGCAGAAAAATCCACGATATTACGTCCATAGCCGGTTGAGTATATTCTATCGATCTCTTGATCAGAGAGAGCCAGCTTTTGTTGGGCCTCTTGATATAATTCGCGGGCTGTAATTTGCGGATTGACGCCGGTAGTTTTGTGCAAAGCTAAGCTCAGCTCTCCATTGGTCAACACAGCCAGTTTGGAAGTGCGAGAGCCCAGATCGATTCCAATCGTAATTATTTTGTCCATTCTGCCACCAATTTGGGTAAAATTTCACCCGATTTACCTTGGAAAAAATAGTCGGAAAACATACTGTTTTGGGGTTTTTCCAGGTTTACACAGATCGTCTGGGCTCCGAAATATTGGGCCAGCTGGATAAATTGAGCTGCCGGATAAACCAAGCCGCTGGTACCAATTGCCAGAAAATAATCAGCTCGCTGCAGAGCTTGCTGAATCTCATCCAGATAATAAGGCAGCTCACCAAACCAGACAATATCAGGGCGCAAAGCAGCGCCACACAAACTGCACGTCGGCAGCGGCGCCTGCAGATCGATCTGCTGCAGGGAAAATCTGGTTTGGCATTTTGTACAAAATGCTTTATCCAGCGCCCCATGCATCTGCCAGACATCTTTGCTGCCCGCCTTCTGATGTAAACCATCCACATTCTGGGTAATCAAAACAAAATCGCGACAATGCTGCTGCAATTGCAGCAAAGCAAAATGCGCCGGATTGGGTTTCACCTGCTGCAGCTGAGCCAAACGCTCTTTGTAAAAGCGCCAAACTAACTCCGGATCGCGCTGAAAAGCCTCAGGAGTAGCTACATCTTCCACTTCCTGCTCTTCCCAAAGTCCGTTATTATCGCGAAAAGTTCTAATGCCCGATTCGGCACTGATTCCGGCTCCGGTCAAAACTACCACTTTGGCTTGCTGCGAAATTCTGATTTTTTGCATGCTACCTAATCCAAAATATGGGTATAATATTTATCTGATTGAAAATAGGTCTGTGCTAGTTGTCTCATCTGTTCCAGCTCCACACTTTCCAAGCGTTTATCACGATCCAGATAGAACTGATAGCCCAAGCCGATCGCTTCCAAAACAGAGATGGTCTGTGCTTGTGACAATACGCTCTCCTGGTCCATCAAGCGCTGGCCGCGGATAAAGTTTTTGGTTTTTTGCAGATTTTCGGCTGTGATACCGTCACCTTTGGCACTTTCCAAAACCTGATAAATTGCATCTATTGCTTCGCTTTCGCGCTCTTTGTCCACCAAAGCCGAGAGAGAATAAAATCCACTCTGTTTCAAGACTGTAAAACCGAAATGTGAAGAGTAAGATAAACCGAGGTTTTCACGTAATTCCTCGAATAATAGTGAGTTAGCATCTCCACCTATCATCTGTGCCAAAACATGAAAAGCTGTACTTTTGTAGGGATCTTGCAAACTGCAAGCCCAGCCACCTAAATTGATATTGGATTGACTGAGATCCACACTTTTTCGCTGAAATTTTTTGGCAGCAGGTTGCACAATCATCTTCTGCTCAGAACTAAACGAGGCTGCGCTATCTTTTCCAAACAGATATTCGCAGGTAGCAGAGATCTCTTCAAAATTGAAATCTCCCACGATTGCCATGCTCATATTCCCCGGATGATAATATTGGCGGTACCACTCGATCAGGCGCTTTCTGTTCAATTGTCTCAAACTGCTCTTATTACCTTCGCGCTGCAACATATTGCTTTTCTTGCCAAAAAACATCTGGCTCCATAAATGATGAGCATAATATTGGGGATAATCGGCGATTCTACCCAAATTGCTAGAGTAAGTAGCGCGCAGATTTTCGAAATGTTGCTTGGGAAAAAGTGGCTTTTGCAAAATATCCGCGATCATTTTTAGCGAATCAGCCAGATGCTCGTTAAAGCATTTTAGCTTGAGATTGGTAGTTTCCAGGCTGGGAGAGATTCCCAGATTTATCCCATTTTCTGTGCAAAAATTCATCAATTGCTTGTAAGAGCGGTTTTCATTACCATAGAGTAGCAAGCCGGATGTCATCAGATTGGTGCCCAAATTTTGGGCTGTCTCATTGAGCTGGCTAACCCGAAAAGAGATGGAAACTCCCACAGTTGGCTTGCCTTTTACTCGCTTAAAAACTAGCTTCATCCCATTATCTAGCCGAGTTTGATACAGATCTTCAGCTGGAACCAAATCGACCTGCTTCTCCTCACTACTCTTTATCTTTTGTAAAATATCTGCTGTGTCAAATTTGCCTTGACCCAAATGATAGATCTGCAAGGAACCGATTTTGTAATAACGACGAATAGCATTATCCACAGCTGCTTTATCCAATTTCTTTATCTCAGCTGGATATTTTTGGAAACGAGTATAATCAGATAATATCTCCTCATTGCCCAAAGCAGTAGCCAATGATTCCACATACTCAAAAGAGTAACGATAATAATTCAACAATTCGCGCTGCTTATCTTTTATCTCCAATTCGCTCAAACCATATTTGAAAAAGAGCTTGAGCTCTTCCAACCAAATTTCGGCGATTCTATTGAGATCTGCGCCAGCTTTGGGCATCACCAGATAGATGGTAATCCCTGCATTCAGACCGCTAAGCGAATGAACTTTTAGTGAATCAATCAATTTTTCCACTTCAAAAAGGCGGTGAAAAAGTCGAGAATTTTTACCAATCCCAAAATTCTTGGTAGCCAGTTCCAAAGCGTTGGCATCAGGATCAGTTTCAGCCAAATCCGGCATCACAAAAGCAAGCATGTCGCTAGAGATCTTTTTGGGTAAACTGATAGCCTGCGGTATCTGTGGGAAATCTTCTTTGATCAGCGGCATCTTTTTCACCTGCTTGGGTTCCCAATCTCCAAAATTTTCTGTCAGCAGCTGCAGCATTTCTGCTTCATCCAGATCGCCGGTTGCTACCAAAAAGCAATTTGACGGTGAATAATATTCTCGATAAAAAGCACGTAATTGCTCGGCTGTAGAGCTGAGTAGATTGGCTAGATTACCGATTATCGGTTTGCGATAATTATTTTTGCGAAAATATCTTTGTGCGATCTCCTCGACAAAATAATCTTCGGGATCATCCTGATACTGCTTCAATTCTTCGATTACAACCTTTTTCTCAGACTGAAAATCTGCTTCGGAAAAATTGGCATATCGCACAATCTCAGTTAGCAATTCCACAGCTTCTGCTGTAAATTTGGAGGGAATCGTTATGTAGTAGCAGGTAGTATCAAATTCAGTATAAGCGTTGATATTGCCGCCCAAAAAGCTTACCCGCTCCATGATGCTATTTTGGGGATAATTGCGGGTCGACTTGAAAACCAGATGCTCGGTCAGATGCGAAAAACCCGCCTGTTGATCTAGTTCTCGCGTGGAGCCTATGCGCACATAGAGCTGCAAACTGACCAGAGGATTCGATTTGTCCACCGAACTGAGCAAGCTAAACCCATTGGCTAAACTTTGTTTATTTATTTTCATTATTCTCCTTAACTTTTCACACAGGCATATGCACTGTGATTGTGAATCGATTCGAAATTTTCCGCTTCTACTTTGAAACTTGTAATCCGTTGATCAGAGCGCAATTTGGTGGTAATATCACGCACCATATCTTCCACAAAACCAGGATTTTCATAAGCTTTTTCTGTCACATATTTTTCATCAACTCGCTTCAAAAGCGGATAAATCTCGCAGCTGGCAGCTGATTCTACCAATTCGATAATATCTTCCAACCAGACAAAACCTTCATACTCCACTTCGACCGTGACCAATGATCTTTGATTGTGGGCGCCATAATCACTAATCTCTTTGGAGCAGGGACAAAGTGAGGTCACCGGCACCTCCACTCCGATTTTTAGATGATAACGATCGCTGTAGGAAGCTTCGAACCAGCAATTGTAAGAGAGCAAAGATTCTATCCGAGAAACAGGAGCCTTCTTGCTGACAAAATAGGGAAAATTGATTTTTGTATAAGCTCTTTCAGCATCCAAGGAATTTTTGATCTCCAAAATAAAATTTTCCAGATCAGCGATCAGATTGTCGTGAAATTTGTTGAGCACTTCGATAAAGCGGCTCATATGCGTGCCACGATGCTGATGCAACAACTCTACTGAAATATCGATATCAGCCACTGTGTGCTGCTGCTTATTGCGCTTATCATCTACCACGATCGGGTAGCGCACACCTTTCACACCCACACGGTCTATCGTTACATTTCGTTTGTCTTGCAGACTTTGAATATCTACTTTTTCCTTAATCGAGCAATTCATCAAGAGCTTCCTTTCCCAGATAATCCTTCATATTTGAAGAGATTCCGGTTTTGATTTTTTTATCTTCTTCGTAAACGATCAATAAATCTATTCCATCTATTTTATCAGCCAGTTGCAAAGCTTTCTGCTGCGGCATCACGAAAAATGCTGTAGCATAAGCATCTGCCCACACTGCTTCCTCGCCAATCACAGTCACGGAAATATTTTCCCGAGCCGGATAGCCGCTGAGAGGATTGAGCAAGTGATGATACCTGATTCCGTCCTCTATAAAATAGCGCTCATAATCTCCGGAAGAAACAACTGCTTTGTTTTGCACCTGCAATTTTGCCAGAATCTCACCATTTTTTCCCCGAGGATGCTGAATACCGATCGTGCTTTTCTTCCGCTGCCCAGCCAAGCGTATATCACCTCCAGCATTGATCACCACAGATTCTGCCGAATTTTCCAACAAATATTCTACTGCCTTATCGATGATAAAACCTTTGGCAATACTGCCAAAATTTAATTTCAGCTCCGGAGGTTTTTGCAGGCTCTCTTCAGCAAAGCTCAATTGCTGAAATCCGGTACTGCTCAAGGCAGCTGCAATCTCCTCAGCAGTCGGCACGATCTCTTTTTCCATTTCCCATAACAAAGCCAGATTGCCAATCGTCACATCATAGAGCTGCTGCGATTCTTGGTACACTTGCTCAGAAATCTGCAACAGCCGAAAAATATCAGCATCTATCGAAGACTCTGCAGCAGCATTCAAGTGCGAAACTGCGCTCTCGGGATCATAAAAATTTAATTTTCCCTCATAGCTTCGCATCAGATCAAATGTCTTTGCAAGCAGCTTTTCTCCCTCATCTGCTTTAGTTTCGATCCTGATCTCTACAAATGTATCCATCACCAGATTAGATTTTTGATAACTTTGCATTTTATTTTCAGATCGATAGATTGCCACGATAAGCAAGCTGAGAAAAATACCGATATTTATGAGATTGCGCCATTTAGTTTTCTTCATAGTTTCCTTATATTTATTTCTTTTCCTATTTACCCAAAAAATATCTCTCTCTTTTTTTGTCAAACCGATATAAAATCAGAAAGTTAAGTTCTTAGCAAAAAAGGATTATAGTAATTTATAATCTAAGCTTTCGAAGAAAATTTAGCTTCATTTTTCTTCCTGAGATTTTGATAAATTATCTAATTGACTAAAAGGCTCTAGAATAGAAATTTGAAAAAAAATGAAGGAGTTCGACTTATGAAAAAGTTTTTTATAGGATTATTTATTATCTCATTTACTCTGCTGCTAGCAGAATCAGTTTCTTTCGAAACATCAATCGGAAATTTTAAGATGGTAGTAGAAGAAAATGGAGCTGGCAATACAGTTCCCGATCTGGATATTGCCGGAGAAATTGCCAAGCGAGTAGAATTTTTGGAAAACAAATATTTAGCGAAACTCAACAAATTGGATCAAAAAAAAGCTGCTAAGATTACCGATGAGATTTATGAATTATTGGCTCTTCTACCAGAAAATGTTGAGCTCAATATCAGCAGTTATGAGCTGGCATCAGAGTCTTCTACCAGCGCCAACACTTCGCTGAATGTATCGATGAATTTCTCTGAAGAAGCTGCTGCAGAGCCGGTAGAAAGCAGCAACAATAGCGCTATGAATAGTAGTGACTTTCAAAGATTGCTCAACAATATCAAAGCAGAGTCTTTTGCTGATGATCAGCTTTCTGTACTGAATATGGCTGTTCCTCATTCCTATTTTAGCATTAACCAATTGATCCAAATCGTCGATCTTTTCACTTTTGACGATGATAAAATCAGTGCAGTCGAAATCGTGGCTCCCAAAATCGTCGATCTGCAAAATGGACATAATCTGCTGAATGCTTTTACCTATTCAGACGACAAAGCAGCTGTCGAAAAAATTATTAATTCGCAATAGAAAACGTTTTAGAGCCCGGCTTACGGGCTCTTTTTTGTATTTAGAGAATATTATAAAATAAAAATGAGTATAGGAGTATTAACATGAATATCAACCAAAAACCACTCAGCATAGAAGAGTTGTCGGAACTGCAAGAGCTTTGTAATGAAGCGCGAGGACATATCCTGACGATGACCACACTTTCAGCTTCAGGTCATCCCGGTGGCTCGATGTCTACCATCGACTTTCTGATGACTTTGTACAGATTGATCGATGTAGATCCCAAAAATGAAAATAAAGAAGCACGTGACCGCGTGGTGCTGAGCCATGGACACGTTTCGCCTGCCGCTTACACTGCTCTTTCCGCCAAAGGATTTTTTCCCATCGAAGAACCAGTCAGCCAATTTCGCCTGGCTGGCAGCATCTTTGAGGGTCATGTCGAGCCGGATGTACCCGGCATAGAATGGGCTAGCGGAAATCTAGGACAAGGGCTTTCAGCCGGAGTCGGCTTTGCCTTGGCCAATCGCCAGAAAAAAATCGACAGCCAAGTTTTTGTCTTGATGGGTGACGGCGAACAGCAAAAGGGTCAGATATCCGAAGCGAGACGCTTTGCTGTGAAATACCAGCTGAATAATATTACCGCCTTTATCGATTTCAACCAATTACAAATCAACGGTGCTATCGATGGTGTGATGCCACAAAATATTGCCGACAATTATTTGTCAGACGGCTGGGATGTGATCACGATCGATGGTCATGATTTTGAAGATATCCAAAATGCTATTTTCGATGCTGTTAATAATGAAAATCCCACCGTAATCATCGGTCACACCGTGATGGGCAAGGGCGTTTCATTTATGGAAAACCAAGAGAAATATCACGGCTCTACTTTGAATGAAGAGCAATTGGCCGCAGCCTTGGCAGAATTGGGACTGACTAGCAATTATGCTGCGATGAAACAATTGCGCTCTGAATTTGTAGCGCCTGCTTGTGATACGCTAAAAGAGGCAAATCTCTCAGCACCCAAACTTGATCTGGGACAACCGATCATCTATAATAAGAAAACAGATTGCCGTTCCGCTTGGGGCAATGCTATAGCTGATCTGGCCAAATTGAATCCTGATGCTCCTCTGGCAGTCTTTGATTGTGACCTGATGGGAAGCGTCAAAACTAATGGTTTTTTCGATGTTAGCCCCGAAAAATTTTATCAAGCCGGAATTATGGAACACCATACTGCTGTGATGTCTGCTGCCATGAGTAAAGCTGGCTTGCAAACATATTTCGCCGGTTTTGGCGTTTTCGGTGTAGATGAAACTTACAATCAACATCGACTTTCAGATATCAATCATACTAACCTGAAATTGATCACCACACATGTGGGCTTGGATGTGGGTGAAGATGGCAAAACTCATCAATGCGTTGATTATCTGGGTTTGATGAAGAATATCTTTGGATTCCGGGTAATCGTGCCTGCCGACTCCAATCAAACTGATCAAGTGATCCGCTATATCAGCAGTCAATACGGAAACTTCTTGGTTCCGATGGGACGCAGCAAACTGGATGTAATCCGAGATGAAGAGGGCCAGATTTTCTTCGGCCAAGATTATACTTTTCAGTATGGTAAAGCAGATCAATTGCGGCAAGGCGAAGAAGCTGCTCTGCTGGTAATGGGCACGTTGACCAACCGTGCTGTGCAGATCGTCGATACTCTTGCCCAGCAAGGTCACAAGATTAGCCTCTGGAATATCTCCTGTCCCAGCGAGCTGGATGAATCTGCTCTGAAGGCAGCTGCTGCTACCGGCAAAGTATTTACTTATGAAGATCATAACCTGAATACCGGCTTGGGTAATAGCGTAGCAGACAAAATGATGCAGATGGGATTGACTTGTCGTTTCATCAAATTTGGAGTAGAAAATTATGCGATGAGCGGAGCTTCGACTGATGTTTTCGTCAGTTGTGGCTTGGATGTAGAATCTATGGTCGCCAAAATAAAAAATCTGCTCTAAATCTAGTATAGAGCTAAAGCAAAAAAAGCTGTGGAACAATTATGTCCCACAGCTTTTTTTTCATTAATGTAATTTTCTATCTGCTCACAATCTCTTTCATCTTCTGCACTGCTTCTGCCAAGCCGCTAAAGAGCGAGCGAGAAATAATGCTATGCCCGATATTAAATTCTTCGAAAATCTGCATCTCTACCAACTCCTGTGTGTTCTGATAGTTCAAACCATGTCCGGCAATCACACGCATTCCACTTGATTTGATCTGTTTGGCTGCTTTCTTTATTCTACTTAATTCAGCCTCAATATCTTCTCTCTCAGTCAGGTTGGCATAGCGTCCGGTATGAATTTCTACAGCATCAGCACCCAATTTCTTTGCCAGCTTGATCAGATCAATATCCGGCTCGATAAAAACGCTCACTTCGATCTTGGCTTCCTGCAGAGCCGAGATTATCTCTTTATGCTCTTCTGTTAAAGCCAAGCCACCTTCAGTCGTTAGCTCTTCCCGCTTTTCGGGTACTAAAGTAACAGTATCGGGCTTGTTATTTTTGGCAATTGTCACCATTTCAGGAGTGGCAGCCATTTCCAGATTGAGGCGAGTTTTCACAGTGCTGCGCAAAATCTTGAGATCTCTGTTTTGGATATGTCTTCTATCTTCCCGCAGATGAATGGTAATCTGGTCTGCCCCATTTTCTTCAGCGATTGCTGCTGCATAAACCGGATCCGGTTCGATGCCTTGCCGGGCTTGCCGAATCGTTGCCACATGATCGATATTTACTCCAAGCTTTGTCATAAATCTTCTCCTATCTAATTATTGTTTGTAAAAAAGAAGTTCCATTTTCCGGTGCTGCGACTTGCAAATATTCTGCGATGGTCGCTGCCAGATCGGAAAATGTTTGGCGTATTCCCAGCTGCTCTGGTTTTACATTTTTGCCAAAAACCAAGAGTGGTACATATTCTCGGGAATGGTCAGTGCTGGCAGTAGTGGGATCTGTGCCATGATCAGCTGTGAGAAATAGCAGGTCATCATCTTGCAGATTTTGTAAGATTTCAGGTAATCTAGTGTCAAAATATTCCAAACCTTTGGCAAAATCGACTGGATTATTACGATGTCCCCACTTGGAATCGAAATCTACTAAGTTGGTAAAGATCAAGCCGGATTTTGTTTCTTGCAGATAGGCAATAGTTTGATCAATTCCGGCAGGATTTTCTTTGGTGTGCACGCTCTTGGTCAAGCCCTGAAAATCAAAAAGATCCTCAATCTTGCCCACACCGGCAACTTCTTGTCCGGCTGCTTTGATAATATCCAGAAGCGTGGGACGCGGAGGTGATACGGAAAAATCTTTGCGATTGCCGGTGCGATAAAAATCTGCTGCAGTTTTTCCCAAAAATGGGCGGGCTATTACTCGACCTATATTAGGATCTCCATCAAAAATCTGTTCGCGGGTAATTTGGCAGATTTCATAGAGCCGCTCGAGCGGATAAAGCTCTTCATGTGCTGCTATCTGAAATACGCTGTCAGCCGAAGTATAGACAATTAGCTTCTGTGTTTTTAGATGCTCTTCGCCAAAATCTTTTAGCGCTTCCGTACCTGAATAGGGTAAATTACAGAGAATGCCGGGAACTTTGGTCAATTTCAAAAATTTATCGATAATCTCTGCGGGAAATCCCTCTGGATAACTGGGAAATTTTTGTCGTACTTTCAATCCTGCCAGCTCCCAATGTCCGCTGGTGCTGTCTTTATCCAAAGCCACTTCTTGCATCTTACCAAAAGCTGCTGTGGGATTTGTAGTAGGCTCTACTTGCTGAATATCCGTGATATTGCCCAAACCCATTTTTTGCAAATTGGGCAAATTGAGACCACCAACTGCGCGGGCAATATTACCCAAAGTGTTGGATCCTTCATCTCCATAATTGGCTGCATCGGGCAGCTCACCTGCTCCCACGCCATCCAATACGAGGATTATTGCTCGCTTTTTCATAGTCTATCCTCAAAAATTTCTATCTCGGCTCTCGCACGCAACTCTTTGATATGCCGCATAATACTCAGCTCTTTCTCGATCTGTTGAACTCCCTGCAGCAAAGTATCTTTCACCTCTCCAAATTTTGCCAACCGGCTCGGCCTTCTATCTGTCACCATGATGATGTGATAACCAAAAGGCGTTTTCACCGGATCACTGATCGCACCAACTGACAAATTGAAGGCTACATCTTCGAACTCTTTTACCATCTTACCGCGTTCGAAATATCCCAAATCACCATAATTACAGCAACTAGGACAA
>JAWOEN010000082.1:0-13170 GCA_046482725.1 Cloacimonadales bacterium (SeqCode) | reverse complement strand
GAATCAGCCTCAGCAATTTCAGAAAACTCCAATTCTTTGCCGGCAGAAATAATGATGTCGGTGGCAACCGAAAAACCTAGAGTGTTGAAATAACTCAATTGCAATGAGCCTTGGCTAAAAGCATCAATCTCTTTCTGAGTGATATTCTCGGTTTCTACTTTTTGCAGATTGGGCTCGCCTTCATCATCTTTGGGAATAAAAATACAATCTGCATCAATATCAAGTTCCGCTTCCACTATCACATCGGTAGACAAGCTATCACCGGCATGATAGATATTCACCTCTGTCTCATGTCCAACAATCGGCTCAATCGAGTAGACGATCCGTTCGGGCAGGATAGAGATAAATTCGTTTAGATTGTATTGTTCTGAACTAAAAACCACTGTTGACTGGCCGGCAGAAACCTCAATTACAGGTACTTCTCCGTTCTCTAGATCACTCAATAATAGTGATTGATTATTAGTGTCGTTATATCCGGTAATCTGCATTGACAGTTTGGTAAAAAATGGTGTATCTATCTCCAGCCGTATCTCGCTATAGCCGGTTACTGCAAAATCTCCGATGATAAAGGGATAATCTATGTCCAAGATCTCTTCGCTTTCGATAGTATCTTGTTCGCGTGGTAGCAATATTCCTTCAAAATAGGCAAATTCCAATTCCCCAACCTCAGCCACTGTAGAAAAATAGTCGGACGAATTTATCTCGCGATAATCATCAATTGTATCATCGGTAAAACCATTTACTTCCACGATCAACTCTTGCATGTCTGTTCCATCACCCAAAGTTGCTCCGGAAATATCTACTGTCTCAATATGGGTGGAAACAAGACCAGCTCCTCCACTTCTGGGTATTAACACTTCCCGCATAAAAGCTTCCTCTTCACCGGCTAGAAATAATTTTTCGATCGATATCTCAACCAAAATATCCAGATCGATCGAGTTTTCAAATTCAATATTTACCTCATAGCCATTATCAGCAATAATCGCTTCTTGAATGATAACTTCGTCATCAATGTTTATCTCGATTGTTTCAGTGACATCCTGCGCCGGAATAATGGCAATGGCATGTTCAGCCAAGACAGCGCTAATTTCTACTTCTATCTCCAAAGTTGCAGCAGTTTCGATCTCTGCCGCTTCTCCATCTGTTCCGCGCGATCCACCTAAAACCTTGAGCTGAATATCATTGACCATGGTCACCCCAGCCAAATCAATAGTTTCGCTGATTGTTGCGGTGGCAAAAGGTGGTACATCTTCGCTAAAGGTAGCTCGGGTAATTTCAGAGCCCTGATTATCCAAAATAGCGATAATCAAAGGCTGATCATTGGCTACATCACCAAACCAAATTGCGGTGTTATTGAGAACTGAGATTTCAGCCAAACCCGAAATACAAGAGACTTCCAGAAATTGATCAAAAGGTTCTAGATCATCTTTGATAATTTCCGGCAGAGTAAAAGGAGCTACTCCCGGAGCCGGTAGGAAACCATCCACCAAATCTGGCGCAAATTCACTTAGCGGAATATCACTATAAACCGGCTGGGGATTATTGATGCTAATATCATCGATCGCTTCCTCTTCTTCGCTGAGTGAAGAATCTGCTGTAAACTCGACCAATTGGCTTTCATTGATCTCATTATAGAGCTTCAGAGTATCTCCACTGGCGATAAAAGAGGAATCTGCCTCAGCTAATTCTGTCGCCGGATAATTACTATTAATTAGATAAAACTTCAGATTTGTCTCCCAGCTGGGTAATCCCAAATTATCAGGAATACTGCAGCCTACAATGATTATTGCACAAATAGCTATAACAATTTTTTTCATATTTTTTTCTCCTACGTCCTGAAACTCCAAATCAAGTTCAGTTTGTCAATAGTTTCTTAGCTCAGGATTTTTTTTGCCTGCTCAAGAAAAAATATCCACTTTCAGCAATTTTAGAAAGCCATTCTTTCTCTATTTCTCTATCAGATTTCTATTTAGCCAAAACTCTTGCCTACCTACCCAAAAAATATTTTTAATTTCTCCTTTTTTAAGTTGACATCTAAAAGGTCTGAAAATAAAAAGTTTCTCGTCAGTTGATAATAATCCTGAATAGCTCAGCGGTAGAGCGGGTGGCTGTTAACCACTAGGTCGGGGGTTCAAATCCCTCTTCAGGAGCCATATTAAAAAGCTTCCCAATTTGTTTGGGAAGCTTTTTTTTATGTTTAAGCAAAGTCAGACAAAAAACTACTCCCTCCCCTATTCTAGAGCAAACTTTTGAACAGCTGGAGATTTTTTTGCAATTTATCTCCAGCCATCAAATCTTTGATAGCCTGCAGGTAATGCTCGATAGATAATTTTGGGATAATCTGCTTCTGAGCCAGATAGGCCAAAATCACCATGTTTTGTTGTTTCGCTTCAGATAGGTCAGCCAAATATACAGGATGCAAATCTATCTTCTGTTGGGCTGCCTGCTCGGCAATATCTTGTTTGCTTACTGCTTTTGCTTTGTTTTGGCGTACAGCCAAGGGTTGCCACTCTGCTTCATAATAAACCAAGCTACTGCCTTGCTTGCTGTACTTTTGCATGCCACGAATTGCTTCGTGCTTTTCCAGAGCGATCACCAGATCTGCTTCTGCTGCGAAAAAAAGTGGCGAGTGAATATCTTCTCCCAAACGAATGAAAGACTCCACAGTTCCACCTCTTTGCGCCAAACCATGAGTATCCACACCCAAGACATTGTAGCCGGCATAATCTGCGGCCCGAATCAAAACTTCACTCAGTAAGCCGATACCTTGCCCGCCAACTCCGATAAGATATATATTTTTCATTTTTTATCTCCCTGCTCAAATTTTATCGCGGTGATGGGACAAGTTTGTAAACAGGATCCATCTCCGATACACAAATCATGATTTACCCAGACTTTTCCATCAGCTTCGCGTTGGAAAGAAGGGCAGGCAAATTCACTTACACACTCATTTATCTGCTTGCATATTGCTTGATCTATCTGCACTTTCTTGGCAATATAATCTGGTTTTCGGCGCTGCTGGCGATCAAATTTCAGCATGCAAGGATGCTTGGCAATCACCACGCTGAACCCTTCATAAGAGTTAGATTCTTTGATATATTCAGTCAGTTTCTTCTGATTGTAAGTATCGACTTCCCAGATTTTTGCAACTCCCAAACCTTGCAAAAGATTTTTTACCGGGATCTTTTCAGTTACTTCGTTGAAATTGTGCCCGCTAGCCGGATGATCTTGATGACCTGTCATCGCTGTTGTACCATTTTCCATCACCACCAGAGTGAAATTATGCTGATTGAAAACTGCATTGACGATACTGGGCATAGCTGCATGAAACAGAGTGGAATCGCCCACAAATGCTACGACTTGGCGCCTTTGATTGAAGAGCGACAACCCGGCAGCTGTTCCACTGGAGTGTCCCATACAGAGCAATACTTCACCCATTTGATAAGGTGGCAAAAAGCCCAAAGTGTGGCAACCAATTCCAGCTACGGTAATATCATCTTTATCCAGTGCTTTCTTGACTGCATAAAAAGCGCTGCGGTGTCCACAGCCGGGACACATCTGGGCCGGACGAGGAGCTATTAGCGGCTTTTCTGGAGACTGATGCGGCGCAGCTATCTGTTGCGGCCAGCAGCGATGCAAAACTTCAGCTACTTTCTGAGGCGTGTATTCGCCCAGCCAATCTTCCAAATCAGACTTGCCAATAATTTTGGTTGATAATTGATTTTCATAAGCCAGCACCTTTACATCTCGCTCCAAAGTATCATCCAGCTCTTCCAATATTTTCACTTGCCGATGATTTTTGAGAAATTCCAAAACCAGCTTATCGGGGAAAGGATACCGAATACCAATTTTTAGGATATCCGGCTCAAAATCATTTGCCGCCAGAGTATCCAAGAGCGAAAGATGCGGAACTCCCATCGAAATAATACCAAAATCTGAATTCTGTTGTTCGATCTGATAATTGAATTTATGCTGATTGGCCAATTTCTGAAATGCTTGCAATCTTTGCAAAGCACGTTTTTTCATGGGAAAGACCTTGGAGGTGATGGGAATATAATTTTCTGATTTGCCATCAAAGCGGGGCGAATCATCATAATTTGTCGCTGGTAGATATTCAGCAAATTTCACTTTTTGTTTTGCATGGCAAACATGAGTGGTCAATCGCAAAATTACCGGCATCTCCATCTCTTGTGAGAGGCGCATTGCTTCCAGATACATCTGATATACTTCCTGGGGATTGGCCGGCTCCAAAACCGGAATATAGCTCAAGCGAGCATAATGCATATTGTCTTGTTCATTTTGCGATGAATTCGCTCCCGGATCATCTCCCCAAACGATCACCATGCCGCCTTGCAATTTCATCAAACTCAGCTGCACAAAACTATCAGCTGCCACGTTCAAACCTACGCTTTTGAAAAAGACGCAAGCTGCATGACCATTGATAGAAGCGCCAAAAGCTACTTCTGTAGCAACTTTTTCGTTGGTAGAAAATTCAAAGTAAAAGGGTCGCTCTGCTCGGGGAATAGCTTTGATCGCCGTTGCTATTTCCGGAGTGGGTGAACCGGGATATGAAGTTACAACTTTGGTCTGGGATTCTATCATGGCTCGCACAATTGCTGTATTACCAATGACGATTTCCGAAAATGGCTTGCTCTGCAGCAGCATCTTTCCTAGATCTTTCATACTTATACTCCTCTATAGTAGTTTATCTGTTAACTCGATGATTCTCCATAGCGCTCGCCTCGAGTCAAGATTTAATCTCTTTGTTGCTGCTTTCGGCTCTGCTGGAATGATAATTTTTATTTGCTTTAGATAGTAAAACAGCCTTCCCAAAAATCTAAATTGAGAAGGCTGAATTAGTTATCGCGCTACCAAAAAATATTGGCAGCAACCTAAGATTGATTTATTTCAGAAGCATCATGCGCTTGCTAATAATTTGCTCTCCCGCTTCCAAACGATACAGATACAAGCCGGAAGCTACCGGGTTATTTTCAGCATCAGTACCATCCCAGACAATCTCATTTTTACCAAGATTAGCCTCATTCAGCTGATATTTTCGCACGACTTGCCCTTTCAAATTGAAAATTGTCAGACTTGCCGGCATCTCTTGATTCAAAGTAAAGAAGATTGTAGTTTGGGGATTGAAGGGATTGGGATAATTAGATAATCCTGCCGCTGGCGCCAGCAGATTCTCAGCGTCCAGTTCGGCGATTTCCACCAAATTGGAAGCAGCCGAATTGCCATAAGTATAAACCGCAGTGATATAATACTCGTAGCTCTCCCCTATCAAATCCAGATCATCATAATTTGTCTCTGTGATAGTTTCCAGCAAAACTCCATTGCGATAGACATTGTAAGCAGATAGAGCTTGAGGTTGATATTCTGGGGCATCCCACTGCAAACTGACATCATTGCCGCTGACAGTAGCAACCAGATTTTCCGGGGGTGAATAATCTGCCAATTCAAAATCTATTTCGGCAATTTCAGCTTCGGCCAAATCTATTGCTACAGACTCTTCGAAATGATCCTGCAATCTGGCAGTTAAGCTATTTTCTCCTACCAAAACTGATAATTGATAATTTCCATCCGCATCGGTGGTTGTGCCAAAAACATTACCGAAAACTTCTACCTCAGACAAAGGCTCGCCTGTGGTAGCATGAGTGATATTGCCACTGACTTCGGCAAATACAGCATACAATCCGGTTATTTGCAAATTGTCGATATTCCAGCCACTATAAAACCAGCTACCGTCTGTAGGCCCGATAGAGAAACGCAATTGCATTGCGCTGGCATCATTGGCATATTGGGAAATATCCAACCTAATCTCACGCCAGCTATCATCTTCGATACCAACTTCGTTCGTCCAAATCTCTTGCCAGCTGGCTCCGCCATCTACACTAAGATCAATATGAGCTTGATCGTAAGAAGGCTGCTCGACATTTAGCCAACGCATAAAGCTCAGCTCTACAAAGATATAATTGCTACAATCGATCACAGGAGAAATTGCTGCTTCGCCCCGATCTGGGATATTAGCACCATAATCTCCATTTCCACTTAGATCATTACCCAAAACATTATTGCCGATAAAAGCTGCTTCTGGATCTGGATTACCGTAGTTGCCTCCCAAACCCTGAGGTTGACCAATCTCAAATTCTCCATTCAAAGTCCACTGACTTACACCTTCAAAATTATCGCTCCAAATCACTTCTGCCGATAGTGAAGTAATTGCCAACATTATAAGCAGAATCAAACAGATTTTTTTGGATGAAACTGCTAAATTTATTTTCCTAAACATCATTCCTCCCTATTTCAAAAGCAGCATTTTATGCGCTCGAACCAACTGTTTATCAATCGCTAACTTAGCAAAATATACTCCGCTGGCTACTGTTTTTCCCTGATCATCCAATCCATTCCAGACAGCTTGGTGCTTACCTTGCGGCAAAGCTTTCTGCAAGATAGTTTTCACTTTCTGACCTCTAACATTGTAGATCTCCAACTGCACATTTTGCTCATTTTCTGCTAAGGAAAAATTTAGCGTGGTTGTAGGATTAAAAGGGTTGGGATAATTTCCCAAACTTAATTGGGGCAAGAGATTATCTTCTGCGGCCGAGGCGGCATCAGAGATCCTCAAAACAAATTCGAACTGCTCGTTTTCCGGATAGATCTGCAAAGTCTCGTTCTCATGCAGAGGCAAGACTTCATCTCCTATTTCCAAAAACAGATTCAGCTGCTCTGGCAGATTTTCCGGTTCCACAGAAAACTGCAACATTTCAGTATTTTCTGCCGTCAAAGCCACCTGCCAAGTATAAAGTTCATCGCCACCGGTAAGTGGAGCAGTAATCGATTGGTGCAATTTTTCCGAGCTAAAATCTTCTTGTAAGCTCAGTTCTATCTGTTGAGCCATCGGTTTCAATTCAGGTTTTAGAAGATCATAAAAGCTATCGTACCCAGCTGAAGCGACTGAAGAAGTTCCTACGATGATAGAAGATTTATCAGTTGCGGATTCCGCGATAAGTTTCACTTGCCAATCTGTGACCAAGTCGGCATCGATATCATTATCATAATAGATACTAAACATGACATCCACATCATCGTGATAGGAATAGAGATAATTGGCAGCTTGCGGTTGCAGTATAGTTGTAGGCTCGAAATGTTTATTCTCATAAGCGTAGAAATTGGGTTGAATTAGCCCATATTGGATCGCTTCATTATATTCGTAATAGTTATTATTCACCACAAATCTCAGATCGTTAATTGCAAAATCTACGATGAAGGGATTGGGCACAAGGTTCCAGCCCTGATTTAGAGAATACAGATAGTCACTGCTTTCATATTCTCCCTCTTGCCAGGTTTGGAAGTTTTCTGATGAAAATTGCCAATAGCCTTCACCATAATTCAGCTCTGTTGTCTCTAGAAATTCTTCTTCTAAAAGATAGTAGAAACTACTATTTTCTCCATAGATTTCGGCAATATTCAGTTCACTGGCGATAAAGGGATAGGAGATCAAATTCCAGCCGGCATAAGTATCGATGAAACTTGCTGCCGGGCGGATAGCAAAAACGTCATCAGATTCCACCTCGATAACATCACCTTCATTCATTGTGAGACGCACAACAAAGTGCAGATTTTCTAGGTAAAACTCTGGTATCAGCCAGCTCACATTAGTTTCTGCAGCAGATATCTGATTGGCAACCGAGATCTCTACATCGTCATTACGTACCAGCAAATCTACCTGCTGCACAATATTCTGATGCTGGATATCCCAAGCAAAATTTATGGTAGTGTTGGGCAAGATTACCTCACGTGGAAGATTGGAAATCTCTACCTCAGGCACCAGGTTGCCCCAATATAATTGGAAAGAATGATTATACTCGCCGCCGGGAGTAAATTGAAATTCACCAGCGTAGAGATCATAATATTCTGTACCATATTTTAGATACATTCTTTCCGCATCTCGCTCCGGATTGAGTAAGCTGACAGTAACCGGCTGCTCAAGCTGATCAGTGCGAAAGATTATTTCCCAATCTCTTGCTTCAGTAGTTTCATCATAAATCCCATGCATTTCACGGCGAAAAGCGGTGGGAGCATTATGTGGATTTCCCTGCCAACTCGGCTCTGAAAAGTAGCTGATCAGGTAATTTGATTCTACCTCAGTTTCTGTAACAACATCATAACCCACATCATAGAGATCAGTAGCTTTCTCGTTCATCCCAAAATAAACTGTTTCAGAATAATTCCCGTCTAGTTCAAATTGCAGTTTAAAAATTTTAGCGGGAACAACGGATAAGATCTCTCCAAAGAAAAATGAGCTTCCATCCAGATCAATCATTTCTAATTGATAATTGTATTCCTGACCATTTTCCAAGCCAGTCTCTACAAACTGAAATTCTTCCTGATTCACATTATCACTTGCTATCAAGTCGCTAACCGGCTGCATCTCACCATCGATTTCACGATATACTTTATAACCATGCAAACCTGTTTGCAAAGCTCCTTGCCAAGAGATCACTGCCTGCTCATCTTCGCCCACTGCCTGTAAATTGCTAACGATATTTTGGGTAGTGAAACCGCTAACTTCGGGTGAGAAATCGGAATAATTGCCATTTTTATCCAAAGCTCTGATCTGAAAATAGTACTCTGTTTCCGGATCTAAATTATTGAAAGTAAGGGATGAAGTTGCCATACAAGCCAAAGCATCTGCATCATTACGGGTAATCGTTTGATAATTACCATTTTCGATAGGCTCGGTGGATGCTAAAATTTCAAATGTGTGAAAATCAAAACAGTCTAACCGATCCCAAGTTAATTTTATATAGTCGTTGGCCTGAACAGAGACGATAAAATTTTCAGGTGTCTCGGGCACCAGACCATCATCCATCGCAAATACATCCGGCAAGATCTCAGCCATTTTATCGATCCAATAGCCATAATATTCCAGACTCAGGTCAAAAGTTTTATCCATATCCCAAACTTGGTTGACCGGATCCCAGCCATAAAACCAGTGATAATTTTCACTATTCTGCGGATAGACGTTGGGCAATTCATCAAATTCTATATGAAAAAAAGGTTCATAAGTATCATTATCACTCCAGCCCAACATTGTGTATTGCATCTGTCGATTGGCGCTATAGCCCGAAAGTGTGTAGTGATTATTGACATCAAAACTATTTTCTCCGTCATCATAAACAAAACCATGTTCGTGGTAAACCACTGTATAATAATCGTTGAGATGAACTTCGGGATGGATGCCAAATTTATTGGCAGGGAAAATAACTGCCTCAGAATTTTGGATCAGATCATTTTTTTGTGATGAAAGATCACGAATCGGAAGTCCGGGATTTGGTTTCAAATACCCAGCAGAAACCTGAGTATTGGCGATACCCCAATGACTGTTTCCCCAATCATAGCTGTGCATCTGCACACTCAATTCACGCTGGTCGAAATCTTCCCTGATCACGTCACAAAAAGCCCAATAGGCTTTATTGAAGGGATGATTGAGGTTTCTAGTCGGATCGGAAAGCGATTTACCATTGTTATAAGGTCCGACATTGGTCCAAAGCACTTCCCGACCAGTGCCACTAATAATCATAAATCTGGCCTCAAAATCTTCAAAAGCTTTCAGGCCAATCGGCACAGTGATAAAATCATCAGTGGGATGGGGAGTGGTGATGATAACAGGTTGCTCTGCTTCGGGATAGTGTACATATAAACCCCAGCCATAATCAAAACTGCCAATCTCATCATCATCCGGATAATCCGGAGTATTATTATCATCATTATAATCCAGGTTCAAGCGTTCACGCAGTAGATGGTAAACCCGCTCTGTGTCAGTATCATTGAAGATAACCACATCGTAGGGATAGTCATATTGATCGATCAGCTCTTGAGTCGCTGCTAAATCTCCACTCACAAAAAGTTCTACTATCTCCTGCCATTGTCCCAACTGAAAAGCAGAAGCCTCAACATAATTGCCAAAACCTGTGGTCTGCACATCATAAGGCGCATATTTGTTATAACCAGGCGTAGCCAAACCTTCTACAATATGAGATTGCCAATTATCATATTCAGTTTCAGAAGCATTCCCGTATAAGAAACCTTTGAATGAAGCTGTCTCTTCCACCACAGCCAGCAAACTCAGACTAAAAATGATAAACAAAACTACACACAATTTCTTCATAATTCCTCACTTTTTTAGATTTTATTATTCTCTTTGCGTTTTTATGTTTTCAAGTGATAACTGTCAAATATAAAAGCCGCAACCAAAAAGCTAAAGTAAGAACTATAGCAGGAAATGAAATAATTGAAATGTTGGGTATAATTAAACTAAGCAGTTATTTTTGAAATGGGCAAATTTTTCACAGTAATTTCAGCAAAAAAAAATTCAGGACCCATCCGCTGAATCCTGAAGTTTTTTGTATAATCAAAGGCAGGTTTAATAAGGTGTATTGATATAATTTTCCAAGATTTTCTTCTCGGCTTTGGCCACGTAAAGCAAGGCTTTTACCAAATCGCCGATCGAGATTATTCCTTGCAATTTACCATCTGTCAGCACTGGAATATGCCTTACTTTTTGGTTGGTCATCAAGTCCATAGCTGCTTCCAGTTCTTTATCACCGGCAATGGAAACCAACTTATCCCGAGGCGTCATCACATCTTTGATCAAAACATTTTTTACATTGCCATCTGCCTGATACAATTTTTTGATAATGTCACGTTCGGTTATAATTCCCACAACTTTATCAGCTTGCTTCACAAGTAGAGAACCTATATGTTTTTGATTAAAAAGCTCGATTGCTTTACATATAATATCATCGGGTTGAACAGTAAAAACTTCATTTCCTTTTTTCGTTAATAGATCTTGCACTTTCATAATAACCTCCATTTAGTTGATAGATAAAATATACCTAATTTACAATCTTTGTCAGGTGAAAATTAATTAATTAGCTAAATTCCATAATTTTACTTGTCAGATAAATTTGAGATATAAAATTCTGATTATAATACAAAATCGAGAGGAGATAAGTATGATGATGACTGAAGAAAAAATCGAGAAACCGCAGCGCATCTATTTTAGTGACAAATTAGATGTGAATTCATGGTCTGAATTGGAAAGTATTCTGCAAAAGTTATTGGATACTGCTATCAATTCTGCTTCTGAACTAATTTTATTTATGGAAAAAGTGAGTGAGCTGGATGCAATAATTGATGAAGAGATGGCTTGGCGTTATATCAAGATGACGCGCTTTGCCGATAATGAGCAGTATGAAAAAGAGTTCAACGATTTCTATGCTGAAATTGTTTCCCAAATGAAACCCTACACCTTCAAAATCCAGAAAAAATTCTATGCCAGTACTCATCGACAAGAGCTGGAAGAGCCCAAATATCTACATCTAAATCAAATTATATCCAACGAAATAGAGCTTTTCCGATCAGCCAATATTCCCCTTGATATCAAATTGCAGGAATTAGCCAATAAATATGGAGCGATCTATTCTAAATTATTGGTAGAATATGAGGGAGAAGAGAAAACGCTTTCTCAGCTGGGCATTTATTTGAAAAATCAAGATCGCACCGTGCGCGAAGAAGTTTGGAAACTGCGCATGCATAAGATGTCGGAAGTCAGCCAGCAATTGAATGATATCTACGACAAACAGATCAAGCTGAATGTGCAAAAAGCGCAGAATGCTGATTTCGACAATTTCCGCGACTATATGCATCAAGCCAAAGGTCGCTTCTCTTACACACCGGCCGCTCTCTACAAATTTCATGCAGCTGTGGAAAAAGAGGTAGTGCCCTTTCTAAAAGAGCAAACTGAGCTGCGGCGAGAAAAATTGCAGCTGGAGAGTGTGCGACCTTGGGATACCAGCGTGGATCTGGATGGAAAAATCCTCAAACCTTTTGCTACAATCGAGGAATTTATCGGCAAGGCAATCATGACTCTGCAAGATGTGAAGCCAGAATATGGAAAAAATCTGAAGTTGATGCAAAACAGCGGACTTTTGGATCTGGAAAATCGCAAAGGCAAAGCTCCCGGCGGCTACAACTACCCTCTGGCCGAAACCAAAGCTCCCTTTATCTTTATGAATGCGGTTGGCTTGCATCAAGACCTGGTTACGCTGCTGCACGAATCTGGCCATGCCATGCATACATTTTTATCCAAAGAGATCAAAATTTCCGATTTGACCAATACGCCCAGCGAAGTGGCTGAACTAGCATCCATGGCGATGGAATTTTTGACCATGGATTATTGGACACATTTCTATCCGGATAGTGCTGATTTTCGTAAAGCCAAAAAAGATCAACTGACCGGCGCCTTGTCTTTCTTGCCTTGGTGCATGATCGTAGATGCTTTCCAACATTGGGTTTACCTGCATCCCCAGCATTCTCAAAAAGAGCGCGATGCATATTTCCTCTCACTGTTGGCAAGATATGATACCGGTGTGGATTGGAGTGGATTGGAAGATTATAAGCCGCTTCTTTGGCTCTTCCAATTGCATATTTTCGAAGTTCCCTTTTACTATATCGAATATGGCATGAGCCAATTGGGAGCCTTGGCGATCTATATGAACTACAAGCAAAAGGGCAAAGCCCCAACCCTGCAAGCTTACGAACAATTTTTGAAACTGGGATATACGCGCAGTGTAAAAGATCTATATGAAACTGCCGGTATCAATTTTGATTTCTCGGAACAGTATCTGGAGAAGTTGGTGAAATTTGTAAAAAATGAGCTAGCTGATTTGAAGTAAACTCTGTCTCTAGCATAAAACCAGAATCTAAAAAGCGCTCGGAATTAGGGCGCTTTTTTTTATTAAAGATTTTCACTCAAGGAATCTACAATTGCATATTCGGTTGTAAAATAAGAAAATGCATTAACACCTAACAACAGTATTATTAAAATAAAAGTATTTTTTTTCATCTTTTCCCCTTAATCATAGTATCTATTAGCAATGCCAATAATTTTTGTTTCATCACGATTAAAATCATTTCTTTCTGTGATAACATTATATTCAACATCATTAACGATATTATAAACTAGACTTCCAACAGTTAAATAATGTGCAGTTTGGCTAAAGTTAAATACGGTGGAGAAAAAAGTATTAGGAAATTCTCGAATAATAGAAAGATCTTTCATATCAAATAGAATTGTTTTGCCTTCAAGCTTAATCAAGC
>JAWOEN010000018.1:0-12730 GCA_046482725.1 Cloacimonadales bacterium (SeqCode) | reverse complement strand
CGCGACGCCTGTGCGGTGCTGTCTGGGCTCTCGATCAGATCGTGAAAACTGGTGCTGTCCGGCGTCCTCTGTTTCTTTTCCGAAACCACAAAAGAAGCAGTTTTTTCATCATGAAAAGGACAGCGCGCTTTATAATTGCTCCCGGTCTTTTTCAACGGGAAATAGCTGCCGATTACATCCACGATATTATTTCTTTCGCGTATCTGATCTATTTGAGAACTTTCCATTGTTTCCTATTTTATGTCTTTAGTTTTACTACTGTTACACCGTCGCCACCAGCAGCTGCTGCCGCTGATTCAAAGCTTTCTACTTTCTTTTTCTTTCGTAAATATTGTCGCACTTTCGAGCGTAAAGCCCCTGTGTTTTTACCGTGCACTATCCTGATATTATCCAAACCATTGATCACAGCATCATCGATGAATTTATCGATCTCCGGGCGCGCTTCATCAAAGATATAACCCAAAATTTTCAGCTCAGTTCGCCAATTTTTATCCGGTACATTCAGGCTCTGGTAGACTTTCTTGCTTTCCTTTCTATCTTTGGGATAATACAGATTTTGCTGATCTACTGTAAAAAATATACCATCCATATCGATCTTGGCAGTTTGCGCATTCAATTGGATAATCTCACCTTCAGCGTCAAAATTCTTCACCCAAACTCGTTGCCCGATTTCAGGGTTTTCTATTTGATTCAGTTGGCGATTTTGCATGGCAAATTCTTGCTGACCCAGCTCTCGGTTCAGCTTGTTCACTTTGCTCAAAGATTTTTGCATCTCATCTTTGCGCTGCTCTTTCTGCACTTGCTGAATCGCACTAATTTCATGATTCAGCTCTTTCTGCATCTGGGTAAGATATTCTCTAGCCTCTTTGATGCTTTTTTGGCGAATCTGTTTCTTATCATTTTCCAGCTCATCCAGCTTGCGCTGCTGCTCGGCAATTTTTTGTTTCAAAAGGGCATTGTTCAGTTCATGTTTATATCTCTGGCGCGCCAAGAGCTTTTTCTCTTCGCTCATCCGCGTCAGCAATTCTGTTAACTCTACATTTTGGTTTCCGGTCAGCTGCTCAGCTCGCTTGATCAAATCACGATCAAAGCCAAGATTGGCTGCTACTTCGATCGCAAAGCTATTGCCAGGCAGACCCAATTTGAACTTATAGGTCGGCGTATGCAGATCCGGATCGAATTGCATAGCAGCATTGATGCAGTTTTCATGTTGCTCGGCAAAAATTTTCAAGGCTGTGTAGTGAGTGGTTATCACTCCGGTCACATCCAGCTTAGTCAGATGCTCTAACACGGCCTGAGCCAGAGCTGAGCCTTGTTCAGGATCGGTCGCTGCTCCGATTTCATCGATCAAAATCAGCGATCTGTTGTCGCCTTTTTTCGTCATCTCGTTGATATTTTTGATATGCGAGGAGAAAGTACTGAGCGAATCTTCCAAAGATTGTTGATCTCCGATATCAGCAAAGAAAGATTCAAACATACCAATTTTACTTTCAGCAGCAGCCGGAATCGGCAAGCCACTCAGCGCCATAATCGTCAGCAAGCCCACACTTTTTAAAGTTACAGTTTTTCCACCTGTATTGGGACCGGAAATTATCAGCAATTTATATTTGCTGCCCAGCTCCAAGCTAAAGGGAATCACCTGCTTTACCGAGCCATAAGATTCGATCAACAGCGGATGTCGGGCTGAGATCAATTCTATCTTCAATTCACGGCAAATCTGGGGGACATTGGCCTGCATGCGCTGAGAAAATCTCCCGATCGCAAAATAGAAGTCTAGCTCTTGCAAAATCTCATTATTACCGGCAATCAACTTTTTATTGGCCAAGATCTCTCGAGTAAATTCTACAAAGATCCGCTTAATTTCCTGTTTCTCATCACTGCTGATAATATCCAGTTCGTTATTTTGAGGTACAATCTCTTGCGGTTCCAAATATACTGAAGCCTTCGATGCCGAGCGTCCATGTACGATTCCCTTGATAAAAGTGGCAGAACCTTCTTTCACCGGAATCATAAATCTGCCTTCTCGCTTGGTCACGATCGAATCGTAGCTTTTGTTTTCCTGATGCAGCTGCTCGGCTCGTTTGTTGAGAAAAGATACGATCTGTTTGCGTACTTGCCGTTTGCGAGCCCGCAATTTATTCAATAAAGCTGAAGCGTGATCATTTACTCCGCCTTCACTATCAAAAATCTTCTGATACTTTTTTATCAGATCTGGTAAATATTGCAGCTGCTGGATCTTAGCATAAATCTGGGGAGCCTGTTCCTGATAATCTTCCGCCAAAAAGACATTTTCAGCCACCAGAATATTCAGATAAAGCTCGGTAAATTCCTCAAAATTATAATTCTCATGCCGAAAATCAAAGAGCAGAGCTTGCAAATCACTCAGTTCGGAAAAATTGTAGTTCACGCCTTCGCCAATCAGCTCTTGAGCTTCGGCCGCCAAGGCCAAACGCTGATTTATCTCAGTAATATCTCGCAGTGGCCGCAGTTTTAGGGCAAGTTTTTGACCCAAAGGCGAATTACATTCAGCTTCGATTAGCGCGCGGATCTTATCAAATTCTATATGCTTATATATCATCTCTCACTTTTATTCATCCAGGTTATTTCCTTGTTCCTTCAAAAATTCCTCCATCTGCTCTTTAGAGCTGGAAGCGCCTTCAGCAGCTTTCTCTTTCAATTTATCTGTCAGTTCGGAAACTTTGTGGAAATCTGGGATTTCTAATTTTATATTATCTTTACTATTTCTTACATAATTGATGATCTTGGAATCGGCTGTAGCTTCATAAAAAGTATCTGCCACCGGTAAAAATTCAATGAGAACTAGCAGCAAGGCTACAATAAAAAAACTATACAAAATCCCAAAGAGGCCACCCAGCAAGCGGTTGAAAAATTTTAGTTGCAACAAGCCAACCAAAGATTCCAGCAGCCAACTCATCAATTTCACCATGATGAATATGATCAGGGCAATCACAATATAGGCAGCAATCGTAGCCAAGGCCGGTTGCAAACCAAAGCGGTTGATCAATTCGCTCTGAACTAAATGTCCGCTGGTTGTTATCAAATAGATTGTCGCGATCAAGCCCAAAAGCTGAACCACAGATTTGATCAAACCTTTGGCAAATCCTAAACTAAAAAAAACAACAATCACTACACTCAAAACTATATCAATAATACTCATTTTGGCCCCCAAAATGTTTGTTTACTAGAGCACATTTTTAGACAAATAACCTGATAAATCAAATGAAGTTCAAATACAATAAAGGGGAGAATTTTGCTATTCTCCCCACCAAACTTATCGAATCTAATCTACTATGAAAGTTGTTTTCTAACCAAACTGCTAAGAAGTTTGCCATCTGCTCTGCCACCCAAACTAGCTTTCAAAGAGCCCATCACCTTGCCCATATCTTTCATGGAGGTGGCTTCTAGTTCGGCGATAGTCTTGCTCACAGCTGCCGCTACCTCCTGCTCACTGAGCGGAGTCGGCAGATATTCCAAGATTATCTCAATCTCAGCTTTTTCCTTGGCAGCCAGATCTTCACGATCGCCTTGCTGATAAAGCTCGATCGCTTGCTGGCGACTCTTGACCTGCTTTTTCAAAATCTTCAGCACTGTCTCGTCCGAGAGTTCCTCTTTCGATTCGATTGCTTCATATTTGACAGCAGATTTTAGAGAGCGCAACACGTTCAAGCGAAATTTAGCTTTCTCTCGCATCGCATTTTTCAGGTCATGCTCGATCTTGTTCATTAGTTCCATAGTTTTCACATCCTCGGGAAAATTTCCCTAAAATTATCTGCGGAATTTCTTGCGTTGCAGCTTCAAAGCTTTACGACGAGCTTCTTTTGCTTCTCGACGACGCTTCGCAGCCGGTTTTTCATAATAGTTATTTTTTTTCACATCAGAAAGAAGCCCTGCTTTTTCGCAGGATTTTTTAAATCTTCTTAATGTTACTTGAAAAGCTTCACCTTCTCTTGCAACTACTTTCGGCATCTATTCATCACCTCCCGGTTCCAAAATTTTCTGTTTATCAAAAAAAATATCCAATCCATCTTTGTCAAGTAAGAAAAAGCCATTAAAGCTTTCAATTTCAGTCAGTAAAGATAGCCAAAATCGCTACCCGGCTCAGAAGCTATTTCTGCTGCCTATAATCTTTGCTGAAATAGTAATATAACAAAGGTCATGCCAGATAGTGTTCCAACTAAAAATCTTGCTTTTCTCGTTCCAAAAACACTCTGCGAAAAAAAAAGCTTGAATAATAAACGAGCTTATTAGTTATTGCTCGAATGTAAAAAATTTAATGCAATACTGGAGGATATAGTTATGTTTGAAGACCTTAGGAAGCACTCATCATGGATCGTCATTGTGATCGCAGCAGTGTTTATTTTATCAATGGCAATTGGTGGCATCACCAGTGCTTTTATCAAAAAACCTTTTGTGGCCTCGATCGGCGGAGAAAAGATCACACCACAAGAATATCAGCAATATATCGAAAGATCATTTGCCAATTATGCACAAGCCAACCCCGGGCAAGAGATCGATGATAAGACTGCAGCTCAGCTGCGTGAAGAAACTTGGAAACAGGTGGTAGATGAGGTTTTGATCGGACAAGCTTTGAAAGAAAACCGCATCAAAATTAGCGATAAAGAAGTAGTGGAAAAACTAAAAAATCCCGACGCTGAGATCAGATCTATCGAACAATTCCAAATTGATGGAGAGTTTGACCAAGCTACTTATATCGATTATCTGACTCAAGATGAAAGATTTGCCACAATTTTGGAAGAGCAAATCCGCTCTACCCTGCCTATCCAAAAACTTTATGATAAGATCAAATCTGAAGTAAAGGTAACAGAAGAAGATGTGCGAGCTGATTATGTAGAGAAGAATAATCAAGCTGATGCTAAAATCATCTATTTCAACAGCAACAAGGTAAAAGATGTGGAAGTATCCGAAGCTGAAATTGCAGAATATTATGAGAACAACAAAGAAGATTATAAGAAAGGTCCTGCTCGCAAATTGCGCTATGTAAACATGAAGATAACTCCCAGCGAAGCAGACAAGCAGGCAGCTCAACAAAGAGCTGAAGAGATCTATAAAGAAGCTTTGCAAGAGGAAGATTTTGCCCAATTAGCCAGAGAGAAATCGCAAGGTCCCTCAGCTGATAAAGGTGGAGATTTGGGCTATTTTACCAAAGATCGCATGGTCCCAGCTTTTGCTGAAAAAGCTTTTGCTATGAAAGTTGGTGAAATTAGCGAGCCGGTACAAACTCAGTTTGGCTGGCACGTGATCAAGGTCAATGATACTCGCACCAATGAGAACGGACAAAAAGAAGTAAAAGCAAGCCATATTTTGATCAACGAAGAACCTTCGATCGAAACCCAGATAGCTTTCGAGCAGAGAGCCAAAGATCTGCACGCAGCCGCCAAGAAAGATGGCGTGGCCAAAGCAGCTGAAGATTTTGCCGAAAAAGCTGAAGAAACTCGCGACTTCTATGAAGACGCTACTTTCATCAGTGGCTTGGGACGCGAACAAGAGCTGATCGATTTCGCTTTCAAAAATAAAGAGGGCAAAGTTGCCGATCTGATCGAAAATGAAGCTGCTTTCATCATCGCAGAAGTATCTCACCACGTCGGTGATCATTATCAACCTCTGGAAGATGTAACCAGCTCGATCGAACGTTTGGTGAAGCGTGAGAAGCAGCTAGCAGAAGTTCAGAAAAGAGCTGAGAAATTTGTGGCTGAACACTCGCCGAAAGATTATTTCACTGCTGCCAAAGCTGCCGATTGGGAAGTAATCGAGCAGAAAAATCTGACAGCAGTTTCCAATATCGATAAAGTGGGCAAAGATGAAGAGCTGAATAAAGCAATTTTGGCCCTAGATGGCGACGAATATACAGACCTGATCAAAACAGAGAAAGCTGCTTATCTGGCTTTGGTGGAAAAACGTCAAAAGCCCGATATGGAGAAATTCAATCAGGATCTGGAGCGTCTAACTGAAGAGTATAGAGAAAGCAAAGAAAATGAACATCTGAACGAATGGTATCGCAACCTGCGTGAAGATGCAGAAATCATCGATAACCGTGATGAATTTTTCAATTAAGCCAACAAAAAGTTGATAGATAAAAAAATTACGGGAGCTTGCGAGTTCCCGTTTTTTATTGGGAGCAAATATGAGCCAGCCACTACTCTATGAGGATCAAACTTTTAGCGACCTAACCAAGCTGGAAAGTAATCCAGCCAGCTATGATAACTGTATATTTGACCACTGCCAATTTTTGCAGCAAGATCTGCGACAAAATCATTTCACTGATGTCAGCTTCGATTCTTGCCGCATCAATCTTTGCTCTTTGGCAAATTGTCAAATGCGCGAGGTAAAATTTATCGACTGTCAGCTGGTCGGCTTGGATTTTAGCAAGATCGATCATCTGATCGTTGCTATCAATTTTCATAATTGTCAATTAGACAGCTGCAATTTTTCGGGTTTGGATCTGCCCAAGATCAGTTTCCGGGATTGTAAAATTGCCAATTGCGATTTTGTCATGACCCGCTTGTTGGGAGCAGATTTTCGCCAGGTTGAATTCAGCAATACTGTTTTTCACCAAGCCGATCTGCGGCAGGCAGATTTTCGTGATGCTCTCAACTATCAGCTCAACCCCCTCACCAATCAGATCAGCAAGGCCAAGTTCTCCAGCCCCGAAGTAATTAACCTACTAGCCGGTTTTCAGATTGAGATCAGCTAGCAAGCTTCTGGCATAAAAGAAAAGTCCCACCACTAATTAGCGGCGGGACTTTTCTTTTGTTTAACTCGAGATTATACTCTTTCCAAAGCTTTCAGATGCTTCTTGGTAGTAAGATAATAAAGCGCCGGGATCACATAAAGAGTCATGAAAGTAGCAACGATAATTCCGCCAATACTAACAATTCCCAAGGGGATCCGCATCTCTGCTCCGGCATCCCCGATTCCCATCGCCATCGGTAACATACCAAAACTGATCGCTACCGCACTCATCAAAATCGGTTTCAACTTGGTCGGGCCTGCTTCCAAAAGTGCTTCTTTACTGGTTTTACCCTGCTTTCTCAATTGCTCTGTATAATCCAAAATCAAGATTGCAGCATTCACCACAATACCGATCAACATGATAATACCCATCATACTAATCATACCCATATTGATTTGGAAGATGTACATTGCCAATAAAACTCCTATCAGAGCCAGAGGCAAAGTTCCCAAGATCAACAGAGGCTTGGCAAAGCTTTCCAAAAGAGCGGCCAATAACAGATAGGTCAGCATGATAGCGATCAAAAAGGCTTTTGCCATCTCACTTGTATTTTCCTGCATCATTTCACTCATACCGCCCCAAATAAAGCGATATCCGGCCGGTAGGTCAAATTCTGTTTGAAGCTGGCTGAGTTCATTCATGACGTCACCCTGCGCATATCCTGCTGCCACACCACCGGTGAAATTTGCCGATTTTATTTTATCACGGTGAAGAATCTTGGTAGTGCCTTCGGTAAATTCTATATCTGCCAATTGCGATAAGCGGAAGACTCCCTGCGGACTTACAATGGGAATATTCTTTATATCTTCGGGAGAATTTACCGACTCACTTTTCAGAGAGATCACCACATCATATTCTTCACCCTGCTCTCGATATTTCGTCGCTGTCAGACCTTCTACTGCACTGCGCAGAGTCATAGCCAAATCATAATTGGTCAATCCGGTCGCAGCCAGTTCTTCTCGTTTGGGATATAGAGTAATCTCCGGTTTTCCCGATTTGAGATTACTGTCGAAATTGATCAAACCCTCGATTGACTGAGCTTTCTCGATAAATTCGTCAGAAATCGCTGAAAGGATTGCCACATCATACCCTTGCAGATAAAAATCTATGGCATTCCCACCACCTCCGGCCGAAGATCTAGCTGCTACTTTTACATCCAGATCCGGGATTACTGCCAGATCCTGAATTAGTAGATCAACCATCTCGTTACTGCTGCGCTCACGTTTGTCCACATCTACCAATTGCACCGAGACGTTTGCCAAATTCACAGCTTCGTCTACCATGCCTTGCGAGCCCAAAGAGGCAAAAATTTGTTTCACTTCAGGATAAGCAGCGACTATCTCCTCTATCTCAGCATACATCTCGGCAGTTTGTTGCAAATTGTAGCCCACCGGCAGATCGAAGCTGATCTGAATCTTACCTTCATCCATCACCGGGAAAAGCTCGAAGCCCAAAGTAGGTCCAATTATCATCAGGGTAATCACAAACAAAACAATTGCCGAGCCACTAACCAGAGTAGCTACAAATTTGTTTTTCAACACAAAATTTAAGCTGGTTTTATAGCTGCGTTCCCAAGCGTGAAACATCTTCTCGAAAGCTGCTCCGATCGGATTTTTTTTCTTCTTTTCCGGTAAAATCAAAGAGGCCAGCATCGGCGTCAGCGTAAAGGAGATCAGCAGTGAAAAGATCGTGGCAAAGGTGACAGTGAAGGCAAATTCTTTCAGGAACTGTCCTACCATTGTGTTCATCATTGCCAGGGGCACAAATACTACTACATTTGTCAAAGTAGAGGCAACCACAGCTACCGTTACTTCAGCTGTGCCCCGATCTGATGCTACGCGCCGATTGTGTCCCATCTCTTTGTGGCGGAAAATATTTTCCAAAACCACCACTGAGTTGGCCACCAAAACTCCCACCGAGGTTGATAGTCCCATCAGAGAGAGCATATTGAGACTAAAGCCAAACCAATCTAATAAGATAAAGGTAGAAATGATAGCTGTAGGCATAGCCAGCGCTACAATGATGGTCGAGCGAATATCATGCAAAAAGAAAAGTAATACCAAACCGGTGAAGAAGATTCCCAACAGCACATTGGTCATGGTATCATCCACACTGCCCTTGATATAATCTGTAGAATCGTCAATAATCTTGAGTTCGGCACTGGCAGGAAGATCTGCTTTGATCTCGGTCATCGCTTCCCGGATTTTTTCAGCGATCGCTACCGGATTACCTTCGGAAGTTTTCATGATCGAAAGCTTCACCACATTTTCCTGACGATCTTTGCTAGCATTATCAAAGAAGATCGAACGCTTTCTGATCTCCTTGCCGGAATCTGTGACCTCGGCAATCTGGCGTAACTGTTTGGAACCAAAAGCAGTAGGGATTTCCAGCTGACGCAAAGTCTCCAATTCAGCAAATTCACCTTGCAACCTGACCGAATACTCCTGATCATTTTGTTGAAATTGTCCACCCGGCATATTCATATTATGAGCAGCCAAGATCTGCGTGAGCTGAGGCAATGAGATCATGTTTTGCACCACCACCTTATCATCCAATTCCACTTTGATTTCTCGTTCTTGACCACCGGTAATCTCTACTTTGGCTACACCTTCCACCTGAGAAAATTTTTCGCGCAGCTCTTTGTCTGCTATTTCATAAAGTTGCAGCGGGGTAAGATCGCCAGTCAGCAAGATCTCCATAATAGCCGAAGCGCCAAAATCCAGCTTATCGATCGTCGGCTTTTCGACATCAGCCGGAAATTGATTGGCAATAGCATCAACTTTTTGTTTTACTTCAGCCACTGCCACATCGATATCTTTTTCCAGCTCGAAAGCAATCAGCACGATCGAGGCATTATCCATGGAATAGGAATCGATAAAGTCAATGAGGCTAATCGTGGAGACAGCGTCCTCCACTCTTTTGGTGAGCTGGGCTTCGGTTTCATCGGGACCTGCACCCGGATAGATGGTCTGAATGGTTACATAAGGGATATCAGCACTGGGCATCAAGTTTATGGGCAAGTTGAAATAAAACATCGAGCCAAAAATCACCAAGAGCAATAGAGCCACAGTAACCAAGACAGGCCGGTTTATTGATAGTTTTGATAAAAACATTATTTACTCTCCATTCAGCCTAATTAGTTTGCTGCAATTACTTTCACTTTTTGCTTATCTGACACATTATTATGTCCTTTCACGATGACTCGATCTCCGATTTTTAAGCCTGAGACGATCTCAAAATCAGAGTTTTCATGCCCTATTTCTACATACTGTTTCACAGCTTGTTGATTTTTTTCCAAGTAGAGATAACGCCCTGCCGCATCTTGCAAGACATTTTTACGAGGCAATAATAGCGCTTCAGGATTATGATAAACTTCTATCAAGATTTCGCCAATCACACCCGACTTGCAGAGCTGCTGGCTATTGTCAAATTCCAGATCTACCCCGAAAGCTCGCTTCATTATATCTTTGGATGTTGCTACTTCTTTGACTGTGCCGGTCAGTTTCACCTCGTTCCAGATAGCAGTAACTTTTTGGCCGGGATTCAATAAGCATGCTTCCTCGTCGTTAGCCCAGATTTTTGCTTTCATTCTGGCATTTGACGATACAGTTACCAAAGCTGTCTCAGCCCGTACACTTTCGGTCTCACGTACATTGACGGCTGTCACATAGCCACTGATTGGAGCTCGCACTTTCAGCATCTGCTCAGCTGCATCCAGATTGGCAGCGGCTACTTTGTATTGAGTTTCAGCTCCCTCCAGATCTTGCTGAGAGATGCCCCCGATCTCAAAGAGATTTTGCAAACGCTGATAGGTGGATTCTGCCATCTTATACGCTGCTAAGGCTTGCTGATATTGAGCTGACGGCACATCTTCGGGAAATTCTACTACCACCTGATCCTGCTCGACATAATCACCCACTTTCACATTGACCTGCTCGATTCGTCCACCAATCATAGCAGTCGCATTTGATTGACGTAGGTCGGTGAGGGTAGCTGAATAGGGTAAAATCAGACTAAATGTTTCTGGTTTCATCTCTAAAGTCTCTACCGGGATTCCCTCCTCCCGATATATTTGTTCCATGTTTTTGGCTGCAACGTCTTCCTCTTTTTCTCCACAAGCTACCAGAAAAATCAGTGTTGCCAATAATGCTATTATCCATTTAGATTTCATATTATTCTCCACGCTTTTTTTATTTTTTTAAATCTTTGCCCATCGCTTTCTGTAATCTCTGATAAGAGATCGCAGCAGCATAGCGAGCATTCATATAATTTAGTTTTGCTGTTTTCATCTGCAATTGGGCATCGATCACTTCCAATTGGTTGGATATCTGGTTTTCGTAGCGAGCTTGGGCAATCTGCCAACCCATTTCTGCCAATTCCTGATTCTGCACTTGGGTATCTACTTTTTCTAGATCTGCCTGCCACTGCAAATAGCTATTTCTCACATCCAATCTGATCATCTCTTGCAAAGCTTGATGATCCAACCTGCTTTGCTGCAAGGAGTGACGGGCCTTCTTGATTTTGGCATTATTGGAAAATCCGGTAAAAAGCGGCATAGAAAAGCCGATCCCCACCGAGTAAGAGCTACCCCAGTCATCCGCTTCTATTTTGGATTGATCCGTTCCGAAATAATTATATTCGGCAGTGATGCCGATATTGGGTAAAAAATTGCCTTTTTCATAACGCAAATTTACCTTGCCCACTTCCACACCAATCTCAGAAAGCTCAAGCTCCATCCGATTTTTCAGCGCTCTCGCCAGCGCGCTTTCCAGATCTATCTCTTGCATCTGGGGTAAACTAATTCCGTCGGTTAGATTTAGCTCAACTTCCTCGATATTGAGGTGATTGGCAAAACTTTGCAGCGCCAATTTGGCATTCTTTTCTGCTTCCAAAACTTGCGGCTGCATTTTCTTTACTTCCAGCTCAGCCCGCAACTTATCGTATTCCGAGACCATTCCTTGCTGCTGCATATCAGAAACCTGCTGATAATAAAGCTCGGCAAATTCCAATGCTTCGCCCTGAATTTTGGCTACTTCGCCCGCCAGTTTGGTCTGATAATATTTATCCTGAGTTTCAAAAATCAGATTTTGTTCTGATAGATAATATTTCTTCTCTTCTAAAGTATATAGTTTGCGGGCAATCTTGATACCATTGATCAATTTGCCACCCAAAAATACAGCCTGCTCCAGTTTCACGCTTCCGGCCAAAGTATATTCATCGCTTTCGGCTTCCGGTATAAATGAGGCAAATCCATTATCGATATATCCGGCGATAACTTGATCATTAGCGGTCGCTGTACTATCAAGCATTGTCGAGAGACTCGGCAGCTCGGGGATAGCCGAATCCGGCAAAATGGTCCGCTTGAAATTGTAACCGCCACTTAGAGAGATCTGTGGCATCAAATTGGCTCGTACAATATTGTACTCCTGCCGATATTTGCCCATCTCTTCCCGGGCTTTCTGCAGCTCTTTGTTGTTCTGAAGCGCCAACTGAATGCTCTCTTCCAAGCTCAGATTACGCTCTGCTGATAAAAATGTTCCAAACATTATTATCAAAGCAATTATAAGATTTTTTTTCATAAAAACTCCCGTCTTAGATTTTTTATTCTATTCCCTTGAATATCACATCGATGGTTGTAGCAACCATCTCATCCACATCCCAATTGGCATCTTCGATAAATTTGCCGATAAATGATCCATAAGTTACACCCAAAATCATCAAAACCAACGAATCATTTAGTTCATAATTAACTTTGTGATTTTTGATTCCCTTTTCCAAAATCTGCCGGATCAGACAAAAATCTTTTTCCATTACCAGCTCTCGCTGTTGATCCATAAATTTCTTGGACCGAAAAGAAAGACTCTCATCATCAAACAATTTCATCAAAGGCAAATGATCTCGCATCAATAAAATCTTGCTGTGCATAAAATTGCGCAGTTTCTCCTGCACGCTCTCGGC
>JAWOEN010000143.1:0-15762 GCA_046482725.1 Cloacimonadales bacterium (SeqCode) | reverse complement strand
AAAATCTCAGCGCCAGTGAAGCTGCAAAATTGGCAAGATTCGGAGCAAAAGTTTTTGCAAAAATCGAAAAACTACCCTTTCCCGTTATCGCCATGGTAAATGGTTTTGCCTTGGGTGGTGGCTGCGAATTGGCAATGGCTTGCGATCTTCGAATCGCATCCGAGCAGGCCAAATTTGGGCAGCCGGAAGTTGGCTTGGGAATTATCCCCGGTTTTGGCGGAACTCAAAGACTGAGCAGATTGGTCGGTTTGGCCCGAGCCAAAGAGCTGATCTTTAGCGGTGAACTGATCACAGCGCAGCAAGCAGAAAAATTTGGTTTGCTCAATCAAGTGGTAGCAGCAGAAGATTTGTGGAGCAGTACTGAAGAATTAGCTCTGAAGATAACAAAAAATTCTACAACAGCAATTGCTGCCGCCAAGCAGGCAATCGATCTTGGAATGCAGACCGATTTGAACAGTGGTTTGCAGATGGAAGCAAATCTCTTTGGAATCTGTTTTAGCACAGCAGATCAAAAGGAAGGAATGGCAGCATTTTTAGCCAAGCGTAAAGCACGTTTTTAGGAGGATATGATGGTAGTATGTGTAATCGGTGCAGGAACAATGGGCTCGGGAATAGCTCAAGCCCTTGCTCAAGCGGGAAATCGGGTGATCTTGAATGATCTGAATGCAGCAGCTTTGAGCAAAGGAATGAGCCTGATCGAGAAAAATTTGAAGCGGATGCTGCAGAAAGAGAAGATTTCTGAAACCCAAACCAAAGAGATCTTAGCTCTTATCCAAACCAGTGAAGTCTTGCAGGCCGCAGCTGAAGCAGATCTGGTGATCGAAGCTGCAGCCGAAAATATGAATGTGAAGAAACAGATTTTCGCTCAACTTGATATTATCTGTCCGGTTAAAACTATCTTCGCTTCTAATACTTCTTCGCTTTCACTGACCGAAATTGCCAGTGTCACCCAGCGTCCCGATAAAATTATCGGTATGCACTTTTTCAATCCTGTCCCGATTATGAAATTGGTGGAAGTGATCAAAGGACTGACTACCAGCGACGCTACCAAAAACTTTATCATGGATCTGACTCAGCAGATTGGCAAGCAGCCGGTCGAAGTGAATGAAGAGCCGGGTTTTGTGGTAAATCGCATCCTGATTCCCATGATCAATGAAGCAATAGGAATTTTGGCAGATGGTGTTGCCAAAGCGGAAGATATCGACAATGCAATGAAATTGGGTGCTAATCATCCGATCGGGCCTTTGGCTCTGGCCGATCTCATCGGTAACGATGTGAATTTGGCGATCATGGAAACATTGCACAAAGAATTTGGTGATCCCAAATATCGTCCGCATCCCTTACTGAAGAAATATGTACAAGCAGGTTTTCTGGGACGCAAGAGCGGTAGAGGATTTTTTGATTACCGGAAAGGCGCTTAGCTTAAATAAAGAAAAATTTTAAAAAAAGGATTTATAATATGGATTTCAGATTATCCAAACAATATGAATTACTGTGTAAGATGTATCGGGAATTTGCCGAAAATGAAGTGAAACCTCTGGCTAAAGAGGTGGATGAAGAGGAAAGATTCCCTGTAGAAACTGTGCAAAAATTAGCGTGTTATGGCTTTATGGGCATTCCTATCCCCAAAAAATATGGCGGGCAAGGCGCCGATAATCTAGCTTATGCCATGGCAGTGGAAGAGCTTTCCAAAGTGTGCGGAACCACCGGCGTCATCGTCTCGGCTCACACATCGCTCTGTGCAGCTCCTATTTTGGAGTATGGAACAGAAGAGCAAAAGCAGAAATATTTACCGGATTTAGCCAGCGGCAAGAAATTAGGCGCTTTTGGTTTGACCGAACCCAATGCCGGTACTGATGCTGCCGGACAGCAAACTACTGCCATAGATATGGGAGATTATTATCTGCTCAACGGTTCCAAGATTTTCATCACCAACGCCGGCTATGCCGACATCTATATTATTATGGCGATGACTGATAAAGCGGCTGGTACCAGAGGTATTTCAGCTTTTATTTTGGAAGCAGAGATGCCCGGTTTTAGTGTGGGTAAGAAGGAAGAAAAGATGGGCATCCGCGGATCTTCCACCTGTGAATTGATTTTTGATAAGGTGCAAGTTCCCAAGCAAAATCTCTTGGGCAAGGTAGGCCGTGGATTTGGCTTAGCCATGAAAACTTTGGATGGCGGCAGGATCGGCATCGCAGCTCAGGCTCTGGGTTTGGCGCAAGGTGCCATCGATGAAACTGTGGCTTACACCAAAGAGCGGCGCCAATTTGGTCGGCCTATTAGTAAGTTCCAAAATACCCAATTTATGCTCGCTGAAATGCAAGCCAAAACGGAAGCTGCCCGCCTATTGGTCTACAAAGCAGCTCAGTTCAAAGATGCCAAAATTCCCTATTCTGTAGAAGCTGCTACTGCCAAATTGATCGCGGCTGAAGTAGCAATGGAAGTAACGACCAAAGCTGTGCAATTGCACGGAGGCTACGGCTACACTCGAGAATACCCTGTGGAAAGAATGATGCGTGATGCTAAGATTACCGAAATCTATGAAGGGACCTCCGAGGTCCAAAAAATGGTGATTGCCGGCAATCTGCTGCGCTAGGAGGATGATGTGAAAATAGTAGTTTGTATAAAACAAGTACCTGATACAACAGAAGTAAAAATAGATCCCCAAACCGGAACTCTGATTAGAAAAGGCATTCCCACTATCATCAATCCTGATGATAAAAGCGGCTTGGAAGTTGCCCTGAAATTGAAGGATAAATACAAGGCGCATATCACCGTACTGACTATGGGACCGGCCCAAGCTGAGGTGGCACTGCGCGAAACTTTGGCGATGGGAGCTGATGAAGCTATCTTGCTGAGCGATCGTAAATTTGCCGGAGCAGATACTTGGGCTACCAGCTGCACTTTGGCAGCTGCGATCAATAATCTGGAGTATGATCTGATTATCTGTGGCCGACAGGCAATCGACGGTGATACTGCTCAGGTGGGACCTCAAATCGCTGAGCATCTGCAATTACCACAGGTGAGTTATGTGGAAAATCTGGAATATGTCGACGGCAGATTTATCCTGAAACGTATGTTCGAAGATAGATACCAAAAGATAGCAGTAACCGCGCCTTGCCTGATCACCACATTGAAAGAGATCGCTGAGCCTCGCTATATGAGTGTTGCTGGCGTTTTTGATGCTTATGAAAAAGAGATCAAGCAGTGGAGCTTGCAAGATATCACGATCGCAGAGAAAAATTTAGGACTGAAAGGTTCGCCCACCAGAGTAAAAGCAACCCAAACCAAAGGTGCCAAATCTGCCGGCAAAGTGCATGAAGTTTCTGCGGCCGAGGGTGCTAAAATCATCGTGGATAAATTGAAAGAGAAGTATATAGTTTAGGAGACAATGATGAATATCAAAGATTATCAAGGAATAATGGTTTTTGCGGAACAACGCGACGGCAATATTCTACCTGTATCTTTCGAGCTTTTGGGACGTGGTCGCGAGCTGGCAGATGAAAGGAAGCAAAAACTTAGCGCAGCAATTTTGGGCAGCGAGCTGGAGGAAGAGATTGTAAATCTGCTGATTGCTTACGGTGCTGATGAAGTGGTGCTGGTGGATGCTCCTCAACTAAAAAGATATAGCACAGAACCCTATACCAAAGCGCTGTGCGAGATCATAAATCAATATAAACCGGAAACTGTTTTTATCGGAGCAACCAGCCTTGGTCGAGATCTGGCGCCCAGAGTTTCTGCTCGCCTTGAAACCGGCCTAACTGCAGATTGCACCACGCTTGCCATCGATGCTGAAAATGATAACCTGCTGATGACTCGACCTGCCTTTGGCGGAAATATCTTGGCTACAATTATCTGTCCTCAGCACAGACCGCAGATGGCTACTGTGCGTCCGGGGGTGATGCAGAAGCAAGATCTGGATACGGAGCGCAGCGGCAAGATCATAAAATTGGATGTGAATCTGACCGAGGCAGATCTGAATATCGAAATTTTGGAAGAGGTAATCGAGACTAAAAGCAAGAAAAAAATCGAAGAAGCCAATACGCTGATTGCCGGCGGACGTGGCTTGGGTAAAGCTGAAAACCTGATTGCATTGGAGATCTTGGCCAAAGAGCTGAAAGGCATGGTCGCGGGTTCACGCGGTATCGTAGATGCAGGTTGGATTGCAGCTGAGCAGCAAGTGGGACAGACAGGCAAGACTGTGCGTCCTGAGCTCTATATTGCCTGCGGAATTTCCGGTGCTATCCAACATGTGGCCGGGATGGAAGATTCCGAATTTATCGTGGCGATCAATAACAATCCCACCGCTTCTATTTTCGAAACTGCCGACTTGGGAATTGTGGCCGATGTAAATAAATTGATCCCCGAACTGATCAAAGAGCTAAATGCCTAAATAATAGAAATACCACAAAAAAATATCTCCTCCCTCCATTGGGGATATTCTAGAGCCTCTGCTATAACCACTACGCAGAGGCTTTTCCTATTTGGGAAAAACCAGCCTTCGAGAACCTCAGGCACCAGCCATCGAGAGCCTCAGGCACCAGCCTTAACCTTATCCTTAACCTTAATGCGCCTGTAGCTCGCCAGCTCGCATTCGGCGTACAAGCCTCAACCTTAACCTTAAACTCAACCTTAACCTTATCCTTAACCTTATGCCCTTCGTTATTTCATTTGACGGATTGCAATTAAATGATAATTTCAGTTAAGTTTAGATAGATTATTGTGTTCGGCAAAGCTTTGGGAGTTAGAGATGAAGAGAGTTATTCTGATATTTATTATCATCTCAGGATCGCTATTGGCCTGGGAAAATGATAACCTGGGCAGAAATCTATCTCTTGAGTTATCAGGTGGTTTACAATTTTGGTCTGATCATCTCAATGTTCGCAATATTCAATTATCGACAATTGCTAATTTAGGTCCGGGTTGGAAATTTTATCAGGCGCTTAGGATAAATGAAAATCCCAACTTCATAACTTGGCAAAAAAACAAAAAGCCTTTTTATGATCAAATTTCTCCCCTTTTTGATGAAATCTATTTGGAATATACAGGTTATTCACAAAGCCAAAATTTCAGATTTGATTTTTCTCTGAAATCGGGTTTAATCCGTTATCTTCGCTTTCCATATTACCGTCCAATAGATCTGTATCAGAGGGTTACCGGGCTTTCGGATCTGCGCGGTGCCTATCCCAGTTGCTATCATGGTGATCTACTTAGTTGTGAGCTGAAAGTATTTGATAATTTATTTCTACATTCCAGCCTGATCAATTGGCATTACTTGGATGGAGTTCATCAAGGGCAAGCAATTTTGGAATTCTATTTGGGTTATCATCAAAAAATTGGAAAGGTCATAATCAATGGGCGTTATGGCATTTTACAAGAGGAGAAATATCCGGTTGGATACAGTGACCTGGGAGGTCAGATATATCTGGGTTATGATTTTAAATATTTTAGTTCGGGAATTTTATTTAGTAAAATTGCTGATGAAATCAGAACAGGTTTTAATCTAAAGTTCGAGATGCATAAATTTTCCCAACTATTTGGAGCTGTAAGACTTGATTATACTAGGGCTGAGCAAGGTTTTGTGCTGCAATTGCCTCTTTACGACCAGGTGTGGCAAGAGCAGGTGGATATAACTGATAAGAAATTGGTTGGAACTATCTATAGCGAACAGGTGATCACCTTTTGGGGAATGGGAATGATGCGGAATCGCTATGAACATGTGGTGAAAAGGCGCGGCATTACCAGCGGAAAGGACTTGTTGATTGTAAAAAAACATGGTCCTTGGTATCTATCCAATGAATCAATTTTTAGCACTATTTACAAGATTAGCTCTTGGGCAGATTTTAGATCTTGGGATAAGCAGGGACAACGTCCCGGTCAGTATTCTCGCAAAGTGGTTTATCAATACTATCGCTAAGAGGTTGATTTTATTAGGAATTGCAGTGAGAAGGCAGAGGCTTTTCCTGTTTTGAAACCAGCACGAAAATCTTTACAAATCAGCACCTGAAATATTTCCCTTGCCTGAAAAAGTCGATTAACTGGATATTACCCGCAGAGATTTAGGAGAAATATGAGAAAATTTACGGAAAAAATAAAAGAGCAACAGTATAAATTAAATATCATCATCAGCCTGAAATATCTGCTGATGATCGTAGCAATATTATTGCTAACTTTCAATCTATTTCTGGCAGTTTACTTTATGACTGAGGGTTATAGCGGAGAGAAATTTCTCTTTGCACTCAGCCTGAAGATAACCTTGGCGCTGACAGCTTTGTATGTGGCAATGAAATTAAATCGTGAGCTTTTATCGCGGCAGCAGGCAGCTCGCATCTTGGACAAGCGCAATCAGGATATTACCGACAGCTACCAGACAGCGCGCGATTTGCTGCTAGAGCAGGGTGAAGCAGAAAACCCGATTTTGCAGGAGATCTATCGCACAGCCGATGATTTGGCGCAGCAGCAGAGAGTGAAATATGATTTTTCTTTGTTACGCCGGCTGGCTACGCTTGTGGGAATAGTTTTAGTGGGCAATCTGATCTTAGCATTCACAGCTAGTTCAGCTTGGCAAGAGGCGGCCGAATTTTTTGCTTTGCGCTCTTTGCCGCAAGTGCAGCACAAAGAGTATATCGAGCTGCAGCCGGGCAATGCTACTTTGTTGCGTGGTAGCTCGCTTCAGGTCGAGCTGATCGATCCCGAGCAAAATTTGCAGCACGATATCTTCTATCGTCAGCATCAAGTTTGGCGTCAGGATCAGATGGTGCAGGGCAGCTATAGCTTTAGCAACCTGGAAAATAGCACCGAATATTTTGTGGAAAACGAATTTGTGCGCAGCGATACCTTTTACTTGGAAGTCTTGGAGATTCCTGCTCTGAAGCAGATTGTCGCCAAGATCGATTTTCCCGCTTATACCAATCTGCCAACCCGACAAGATAGCAGCGGCAATATTTCTCTGCTAGAGGGAAGTACATTGCATCTGAAAATCAAAGCCAATAATCCACTGGAAACAGCTCAATTGGTTTGGGATGAGCAGATATTCGAAATGCAGCGTCTGGGGAAAAGTACATTTTCCCAGCAGCTTAAGCCGCAAATTAGTGGTAATTATTATTTCAATCTCACCGATATTTTGGGCAACCAATCACAAAAGATTTTATATCAAATTCAATTGCAGAGCGACGAGTTGCCACAGGTAGAAATTTTGCAGCCCGCAGCCGATACAGTTTTGAGCCAAAACATGCTGCTGCCTTTGGTTTACACAGCTGCCGATGATTTTGCCTTGCAAGATCTGGAATTGCACTATTACAAAAATTCCGAGGCAGCGCAGCAGAGAATTTTGCAGAAAAAAATCGGAAGAACTATTTTGAAGGATGATTATATTTTTGATCTGCGCCAACTGAATCTTTTCCCGGGAGATCGCGTCAGCTTTTGGTTGGAAGTAACAGACAACAAACCTGAAGCTCAGCGCGGAAAATCTGCAGTGCGGCAAGTGCGTTTGCCCTCTATCGAAGAGATTTACGATGAAGTGGCAGCTGAGGAATCAGCTCAAAAAGAGCAGATGGATGATACTTTGCAGCGTTCGGAAGAGCTAGAAGAAAGATTGGAAGAGAAGCGGCGCGAGCTGATGAAGCGCGATGAGCTGGATTGGGAAGATAAAAAAGAGCTGGAAAAATTTTTGCAAGAGCAAAACGAGCTGAGCGATAGTGTGGATAAATTGGCCGAAAATTATCGGCAGATGCTGGAGAAGCTCGAGCAAAATCAGGCGCTTTCCTCTGAAATGATGGAAAAAATGGAGCGGATTTCGGAGCTGATGCAGGAGATCTCCAATGAAGAGCTGCGCGAAACGATGGAGAAGATGCAGAAATCGCTGGAAAAGATGGAGCCGGAAGATGTGAAGCAAGCTTTGGATGAGATGAAATTTTCGATGCAAGAATTTTCCGAAAAATTGGAGCAAACTCTTCAGATGTTGGAAGATATCAAGCAAGAGCAAGCTTTGCAAAAGGCTAGCGATATCGCCCAAGAGATGCAGCAGATGCAGGAAGAGCTCAACAAGAAAACTGCTGAAGAGAGTGAAAGTTCTGAAGCTTTGGCCGAAAAACAGCAAGCGATCGAAGAGAAGGCAGCAGCATTGCAAGAGCAGATGGAGAAAGCCAGCGATTTGATGCAGAGCGAAAGTGCTGCTGAGATGCAAGAGCAAATGCAAGAGATGCTGCAGCAGATGGAAGAGCTATCAGAAGAATTGCGAGAGGCAGCAGAAAATCTGCAATCCGAACAGAAAGCAGAGGCTATGGAAAATCAGCAAAAAGCCAGCGAAATGATGCAGCAGATGAATCAGCAACTATCTGAGATGAGCCAAGAGATGAATACGATGGGAATGCAGATAAATGCCGAAAGCTTGGATCTGGCTTTGCAAAGATTGCTGATCTGGTCGGCCGAGCATGAAAAACTGCAGCAGCGCTTTCAGCAAGATCCCTACCTGATTTTGCCAGATTTGATCGCCAACCAGGAGGGGATGAACCTTACTTTACAAGAGCTCTATGCCACGCCTATGATCTTCTTGTTGTTGGGACCAAAATTTATGTATGATGCCAATCAGACGATTCAAAGTTATCAGAAATTATTTCAGCATATCAATGAAGCCAATCGCAACAAAGTAGATGATTATTTACTGGAGATTCAGCAAGGCTTGAACTTGATGGTTTATGATCTGATTTTGGCAAAATCCAATATGCAGGATTCCAGTGGTGGTGGAGGCGGCATGCAATCTCTGATGCAGCAGATGCAGCAGATGGGCGAGCAGCAGATGATGCTGAATATGTTGACCAGTCAGATGCTAAAAGAATTTGGAGAAAGTGGCAAGATGAGCCACGAGATGCGGCAGGAATTGGGTAAATTGGCAGCAGACGAACAGCGTTTGGCTGATAATTTGCAGCGAGCCATTCAGAGTGATCCGGCCGCGCAAAAACAGGCGCAGAGTCTAAATCGCATTGCGGAAGAATTGGAAAGCATCTCGCGCGATCTGCAGCGAGGCAGGATAAATTCTGATATCATCAAAAGTCAGGAACGCATCTTGAGCCGGCTTTTATCAGCCCAGAAATCTATTCATCAGCGAGAATTTAGCAAGCAGAGAAAAGCTGAAAGTAGTGAAGTGCAGGATTGGGATACGCCAGAAGCTGTGCAACAGAAATTTGAGAAAATGCGGCGACGTGCCTTACTGCAGGAAGAGTATAAAAATTATGCGCCGCAATATCAGGAATTGATCAGAGAATATCTAAAAAAAATAAATGAAGAGTAAGTTTATGAAAAGAATAATAATTATCGGAATATTGCTTTTGGCAAATTTGGCATGGGCCAATTCGGATCGAGATATTTTGACCAATCAGGCGCGCCGTTTGCAAGCCGGTCGCCAGTATGAACGCGTGATTACGCTTTATCGGGAGTGGTTGCAAGAGCATCCTCAGGATTGGGATATTGCCGGTAAATTGATCGAGAGCTATCTGCAGGCAGATAAAACTGAGCAAGCTCAGCAGCTGTTGAGAGATTATCTGCAGCGTTTTCCCAACGAGGCCAAGGTAAAGTATCAGGTTTTGATAAATCTAAAAAAAGCTGAATATGATCTGGCTTTGCAGCAGGCTAGTAAGTTTTTGGAAAGTGTGGATGAGAGCGCCAAGTTTTTGGAAATATCACGAGTTTTTCAGGCAAATCGCCAATATGATGCTGTTGCCCAAATATTGTTACAAGCGCGGCAAGCCGCAAATAATCCTCAGCTCTTTGCCCGAGAATTGGCCACCAACTATTTTTATCAAAAAAAATATGAGGCTAGTATCAGAGAGTATTTTGTGATGTTGGAGGAAGAAGAGCGTTATCACTATTTTGCGGCCAGTCGCATTCGTAATATGCTGCAAGAAGATGCAGAATTGATAAAAGAAGTAAAGCAGGCAGCAGCAGGCAGTAGCAGCGAGAAAGCGCCTGAGATCTTGGCAGATGCTTATGCTGAAGTGGGCGAGTATGAACTGGCTTTGCAGGAATATGAATATCTTCCCATCAATTCGTTATTGCGTTATGCCAAAAAATTGGTAGCAGCTGAAAATTTCGAGGTGGGTAAAACAGCGTATCTCAAATATATCGAGCGTAATAATAATCAGGTTCAGCAGGCAGATGCGCGCATCGAGCTTGCCAAAATCGAGATCAAATTAAACAATTTGGCAGCTGCTCAAAAATATTTGTCGCAGGTTTATAATGATGAAAAAATCTCCAGCGGACGCTATGCCAGAAGAAGCAAAGCCAATAGCGCAGCGCGAGAATTGTTATCCGAGCTTGCTTTGCGCCAAGAGCAAGATGTCAGCCAAGCGATAAAATATTTGGAAGAAGCAGCCCAATTTGCAGCCAATAGCCGAGTAAAGCAGGAGATCAATTTACAAAGAATCGAGCTAATTTTGATGAGCGGCGATTTTGAGCAGACTCAAGCTGAGCTACAGAAGATTTTCCAAGCTTCCGCTCAAATTACCAGTGGCAACCAGCAAGCGGTGAGATTGGACTTTTTGGTAAATCTGATGCAAGCCAGCGCAGCGGCAGATAGTTTATTGGGCGAGGTGATGATTCAGTTGCCGGGAGATGCACAAACCAACGATGCTCTGCAATTATATAGCCTATCCCAAGCGATGAACGAAACAGAGCAGCAGCTATTTTTTGCAGCCTATCGCAATCGAAGCATATATAATGTAATGCAAGCTGTGCAAAATCTGGAAGAATTGTTTGCAATCAATGGTAATGAAGCTTTGCTGATCTTAGCTGGTGAATGGCACGAGCAGATCGGCAATATCAGCGATGCAAAGCGCTATTTTCAGCAAGAATACACGAGCGAGGATTTGCAGCAATATGCACTTTTGCGCTGGTCAGAGATCTCAGCTGATCAAAATAAGATTGCCAATTTTTTGCAAAAAAATAGTAGTTCCATCTTTGCAGCGAAATTTCGTAATCTCTATAATAAAGAGTAATTAATTGGCAAAAATTGGTTATATTGTCACCAGTAGTTTTTTTGGTGAGAATATGAAAAAAAAGATAAGGAAATAAACATGAATGGTAAAAGAATTCTTAATTGGCTGATCACGATTTTGTTGATTATTCTCTTTATGAAATTGATAAAATATGTGATAATTTATTGGTATATCTCTGTTCCCATTATGATGGCGCTCTACTATTATATACGTCGACGTTTTCGCATCCTGGCCGGCAAGATTTACAAAAGCTCTCAGCAAAATAGTCAGCATAGCTCTGATCAGGATGAGGTGATCGAAGCAGAATACACAGTGGTCGAGGAAGATGAAAAAGATTGAGGCGCATAATCTGGCCTATCTCAACAATTTTCGTTATCATCTGAGAGTGGAAAAAGGGCTCAGCGAGAATAGCATCAGCAGCTATTTTTCCGATCTGCAGGATTTCTTGGGCTATGCGGAGCTGCCGCTGGAACAGATCAAGCTGAAAGAAGTGATAGATTATTTCGTGGAGCTGCAACATTTGGGCTTGGAGAACTCTACGATTGCCCGCAAACGCAGCTCGATCAAAGCATTTGTGAAATTTTTGGAAGAGGAAGATGTTAGTTTACAGCTCAATTTTTCTCAAGTTCCGCCCATCAAATATTCGCAAAAATTGCCCGATGTGCTCAGTGTTCGTGAAATGTTGAAACTTTTGGATTCGATAGATCGCAGCACAGCTTTGGGTGTGCGCAATAAAGCGATGTTGGAGCTGATGTATGCTTGCGGCTTGCGGATTTCCGAAGTGATCGATCTGACGATTCATGATATTATTTGGGAGGAAAATCTCTTGCGTGTAACCGGTAAGGGTTCCAAGCAGCGAGTAGTACCGATAGCGGAAGAATCGCTGGCTTATCTGGAGCACTATTATCGTCAGTCGCGTCAGGAATTGCTGAAAGAGAAGCAAAATGCTCAGCTTTTTCTCAATCGATTTGGCAATAAACTCAGCCGGATGGGAATTTGGAAGATTTTGGATAAACAGGCGAAATTGGCAGGCTTGGCTCAACATGTGTCGCCGCATACTATGCGCCATTCCTTTGCCACACATTTATTGGAAGCGGGAGCCAATCTCCGCGTAGTGCAGATGCTTTTGGGTCATGCCAGCATCAATACCACACAGATCTACACCAATATTGATAATCGTTTTATTATCAAAGAACATAGATTGTATCATCCCCGCGGTTGAACTGGGCTGAGAGTGATTTTTTCACAGAATTATTGACATTTCTAGTTATGAATTGAAATTGTCGAAAATTATCTAAAATAATATGGAGGATACTGATGATTAGGAAAATAATGATGATATCTTTGGCTTTGGTGTTGCTGGGAAGTTTGAGTGCACAAGACAAGCCCCTGGAGCGCCAAGCCAACGAGCTGGGAGTGCAAGCGGAGACAAAATACAATGAGAAAGCTTTTGTTGAATCCGGTCAGCTCTTCGAGCAAGCGATCGAGAAATATGAAGAAGCTGTGGAGACAGATGAAGAAGCTGTGGAGACAGATGGTATTCCGATGGATGAAAGCAAGAAAGATCGTTGGTTAAATCTGGCTTTTAATGCCTATTTTAATGGTAAAGATTTTGATAATGCTATTAGGATTTTGGAAATACGAGCCGAAAGAAACCCCAGCGATTTTCAGATCGTAAATTATCAATCCATTATCTATAGTAAATATCTCAACCAACCACAAAAAGCGATCGATGTTTTGGTGGATTTCAACCAAGATAATCGCAGTTTCAATGTAGAGAGCAAGATTGCCAGTGCATATCTAAAACAAGATAATTATGAGAAAGCATTAGAGTGGTATACCAAAGCTTATGAATTGCGTCAGGACAGTAATGTCATTCAGAAGATTGCCAGTTTGAATTTGCGTTTGGATAGAAAAGAAGCAGCTGTGATGGCTTATGAAGATTTCCTGAAAACAGAACCTAATGAAAGTATACTGATCAGAACTTATCGTAATATGGGGAGTTTGTATGAAGATATGAATGATCTGCCCAATGCGATAAAATATTATGAAAAATCGAATGAGCTGAGATATCAGGCATCGATTACCTTGAAACTGGTGAGTGAATATTATGAATTGGAGCAATATGATAACGCTCTGACCAAGATCAATCAAATTTTGGCAAACGATCCCGGAAACGCCGATGCTATTTACTTCCGAGCAATGATCAATTATAATCGTGGCGCTATGGCCGCAGCCAGAAAAGATTTCGTAACTATCTCTTCCAATTCTAAATATTCTAGTACAGCCCAGGGTTTTATCGAAAGTATAGATTCTGAGTAAGAGATAATCTTCCCCAAATATATTAGGCACGGTTGCAGATCTTTGATTGTTTGCCGTGCCTATTCGGTTTATAAAAAAACGAAAAATGGAGTTAACTATGAGACGTACAGTAATTGCAGGAAACTGGAAAATGAATAAGATTTTTTCCGAAGCAGAAGATTTCTTTATCAATTTAACCGAGGAATTAAAATCCAAGCAAGTAGATGAAGTAGATGATCTGGAGGTAATTGTTTGTCCACCGTCTCTGTTTTTGGAATTGGCTACTGATTTTTCAGTGGAATCTCCTCTCAGTATTGGTGGGCAAGATGTTAGTGCTGAATCTGAAGGTGCTTTCACAGGTGAAATTTCTGCTAAGATGCTGAATAGTATCCAAGTAGATTATTGTATTGTGGGTCACTCAGAGCGACGTAAATATCACGGGGAAAGCGATGAATTGATCAATCGGAAGCTTAAGGTGTTATTGGAAAATGAAGTGACACCGATTTTCTGTTTGGGCGAAACTCTGCAGCAACGTGAAGCAGGTGAGACCACAGATGTAATTATTTCTCAACTGAAGCTTGGTTTACAAGATATCTCATTGGCAGAAGATCTGGTAATCGCTTACGAGCCGGTTTGGGCTATTGGCACAGGCAAAACTGCCACTCCCCAGCAAGCTCAGGAAATTCATCAGGAGATCAGAGCTTGGCTGCGCGAAAACTATTCGGCAGAGATTGCCGAGAGTATGATAATTCTCTATGGTGGAAGTATGAAACCTGAAAACGAATTGGAGCTGCTGCAACAACCGGATATCGATGGTGGCCTGATTGGCGGAGCCTCTTTGGATGAAGAGAAGTTTTTTGAAATGATTGATATTGCCATAGATTTTAGAGGATAGAATGCTGGATATTAAGTATATAAGAAATAATGCAGACTTGGTAAGAAATGCCATAACAAATAAAAATGAAAAAGCCGATATTGCTGAGCTTTTGTTTTTGGATGAAGAGAAGAAAAGTTTACAGTTTAAATTTGATAATTTGCGCGCTGAACAAAATAAGGTTTCCAAAGAGATTCCTAAATTGAAAAAAGCCGGCCAAGATGTCAGTGATATTTTGCTGAGGATGAAAGGTATTGCTCAGGAAGTGAAAGAGCTCTCTGCGCAGCTGAGCGCAACAGAAGTAAAATTGCAAGATATCTTGCTGACGATTCCCAATATTCCTCATCCTGATGTACCGCTTGGTGGTGAAGAGAATAATCAGATTATCTCTGAATGGGGAGAAAAAAAGGATTATAGCTTTCAGACCAAAGATCATATCGCTCTGGCTGAGCAGAATAATCTATTGGATCTGAAACGAGCTGCCAAACTTTCCGGCAGCGGTTTTGCCGGATATACCGGACAAGGTGCGATGTTGGAGCGTGCTTTGATTAATTTCATGCTGGATTTTCATATCAATAAGCACGGCTATACGGAATTGGCACTGCCTTATATTGTCAATCGACCTACTATGACCGGAACTGGACAGTTGCCCAAATTGGAAGATGATATGTATCATATTGATGAGGATGATCTTTTTTTGATTCCTACAGCTGAAGTTCCAGTGACAAATTTCCATGCCGATGAGATTATCTCTCACACTGAATTGCCTAAAAAGTTTGTAGCATACAGTAGCTGTTTTCGGCGCGAAGCCGGCTCTTATGGTAAAGATACCAAAGGCCTGCAGCGCTTGCACCAATTCAATAAAGTAGAGATGGTGCGCTTGGTAAAACCGCAAGATTCTTATCAGGTTTTGCAGGCGATGGTGCAGGATGCGGCAGATATTCTGCAAGCTTTGGATCTGCACTATCGTGTGGTAACCTTGGCTAGCGGAGATCTTAGTTTCGCTGCTGCTAAAACTATCGATATCGAAGTTTGGGCTCCCGGTGCCCAAAAATATTTGGAAGTCTCCTCTATCAGTAATTTTGAAGACTTTCAAGCGCGCCGAGCTTCGATCAGATATCGTGGAGCTGACGATAAAGTGCATTATTTGCATACTCTAAACGGTTCTGGTTTGGCGACTCCCCGCACCTTTATTGCTCTGATAGAGACGCATCAGAATAGCGAAGGAAAAATTATGATTCCACCTGCCTTGCGTCCTTATTTAGGTGGGAGAGAAATTTTGTAGTTTTTCTTTTGATCGATAATTCCTAGCCGTATCAGTTATTTGATGCGGCTTTTTTTTTGATGTAAAAAAAGCTAGTTTTAGTAAACTTTATATGTTTTGAACTTTAGCTTCTGCGGCTGTCTTCTTTAGTTGGATTATCAGAAAAAATAGTTTGACCGATCTAACCACAAATCAGCATTTGGTAATTGTGTTGATTAGGAAAAGATAGAGTGATTTTTAAAACAAGAGATTAATTGCTGACCTTCGCTTTAGCGGAAAGTTTGTTTTGGATTAATATTTCCAAAGATAATTTTTTATTTGACAAATTA
>JAWOEN010000101.1:0-14066 GCA_046482725.1 Cloacimonadales bacterium (SeqCode) | reverse complement strand
GCAGCCCCCGAGTTCAGGCGTGGGTGCGAAGACAGTCAGGTCCGCAACTCAACGTAGAGGTGAACCGTGAATTCTGTCCCACCCAGAATTAACTCGTTCACGCCAATTTCCTGCAGGAAATTGCAGGTCTGACTAGCGAAGCCTGTCATATTTTTCTTCCTGAACTCTCAATTCTCAATTCTGCCCACTCAGAGTTTGCTGAGCTTAAGTCATGATAGGTTTTCGGGTCTTGCTGGGAACTGGCTTTGAATCTGTTTGGGCTTGAAGCCACAAAGCCAAAAGCATGATGCCGCTACCCAATAGCAAGCGCCAAAGTTCGGCAGATTCAGCAAAGAAGATCAGTGAAACGGCTGTGGCTGTGGGGATTTTCATATTATTCATAATTGCTAACTGGCCGGTAGAAGTTTTCAGTGCGCCCAAATTCCAGAGAAAGAAACAAGCTCCCGAAGCTATAACTCCCAAATAGAGCAGGGTTAGCCATTGTGAGCCAGAGATCTCGATAACCTGGCCCCGAGTAGAAAATAAGGCAGCAGTAGCACTCAGCAAAACTGCGCCGGCATAGACCAGAGCAAAGGTCTGCAGCGGATTTTTGTTGCTTTTCTGCATCAGGTTTTTATACCAGACTTGTCCGCCGGCAAATGCCAAGTTGGATATTTGTACTAATAAAAATCCGCGCAAGACAAATTGCCAAGCAGCTTGCCGAAATAGCAAGATCAAAGCTCCCACCACTGCTAGCAAGACAACCCCAGCCAACCAAGGTCGAAATTTTTTCTGCAGCAGATCGTCTATCAGGCCGATATAAAGCGGAGTAAAGACTGTGAAGATGGCAATCTGCCAAGCAGGTAAATAGCGAAAAGCGCTGATGTAGGCGATATACATCAAACCAAATTGTAGCATTCCGCTGGCGATTAATTTGCCAGCTAGTTTTCTATTCAGACCAGAGAGGCGCAGAAAGGGCAGAAAGGTTAGAAAGGCCAATCCCAAACGAATCGTGGCTACCAGAGCCGGATCCAAACCTGCCAATTGACCTTTGATCAGACCAAACGAAAAGGCCCAAATCACTGAAACTATCCATAAATAAATCATTTTATCATCCTTATTTTTTGGGAAGGAAAAAAATCAAGGCTCTCAATACGTCAAGTTTGTCCCCGACAAATATATTTTGGAACAATTGTTTTGAATGATGCTTTGACATTCTGCCGTTTTGCCCTTAGGTTTTATAATGTTGGTTAAGATAAAAGTGTTAGTTAAATAAATGTGATCTGAAGAAAAATGACAGGAGGTCAAAGATGAAAAAATTTCAAGATAAAGTAGCAATCATAACCGGTGGCGCTGGTGGAATCGGAACAGAAGCAGCCCAGCTTTTGATCGAAGCAGGTGCCAAAGTAATGTTGGTGGATATTGATAAAAAAGCTTTGCAAGAAAGAATTGCTGAACTTGGTGCAGCCAATGCAGCCTTTGAAGTAGCAGATGTTTCTGATGAAAAGCAGGTAAAAAAATATGTGGATGCAACTATCGAGCGTTTTGGGAAGATTGACATCTTTCTAAATAATGCAGGCGTGGAGGGCAAAGTATTGCCTTTGGATGAATATCCGCTAGATGAATTTCACAAAGTGATCGATATCAATGTGAAGGGAGCTTATTATGGCTTACGCCATGTTTTCCCACATATGAAAGAAAATGGTGGTAGCATTATCATCACCTCTTCTGTAGCCGGAATAATGGGAACAGCCAATGTGCTACCTTATGTCACCAGTAAACATGCGGTAAATGGCATGATGAAATCGGCAGCTTTGGAAGGAGCTCCCTATCAGATCAGAGTAAATACGGTAAATCCGTCTCCGGTGGATAATCGTATGATGCGCTCTTTGGAAGAGGGCTTTGCCCCGGGTGAAGCTGAAAATGCTAAATCCGGTTTTGAGCAGGCTATTCCGCTGGGACGCTACGCAACCAATACAGAAGTGGCAAAATTGATGTTATTTCTGGCCGGTGCTGAGAGCAAATTTATTACCGGGACAGTCAACCCCATTGATGGCGGCATGACAGCCTAAGCCCAGCCAATCATCTGCCTATCAAGAAAGCCCCATTTATTTGGGGCTTTCTTTTTATCTGATCTAATGCCAAGAGATCACAGGAGAATTTGAGATATTGCTCTTTACCTGCCAGCTCATTTTTTCTTTACTACCAAGCTGGGCAGTGTGATGCTATTTACCACCCCGGCGATCACGTTGTGTTGGCTTACTCTCGAGTACAAACCGCTGAATTTGCCATTGTAAGTAAACAGTCCCAAAGTGGTTTTGAAGGGTTGATAGCTGAATTTATCAGATTGGAAAACCGGCAATGACAGCTGAGTGAAATTGCAAAATTCCTGCAGTAAACTATTAGGCTCCTTGCTGTTTCTGGCTAGAAGTTTCTGCCACTCCCTTTCCGTGCAATCCAAGCCGCAGATCACATTTTTGCCACCATACAGATCTTGTGGTTTTAGGACAAAAGCGTCTTTCTGGGTGCGGGCTTGGGCTACGGCAGCTGCTGATAGTACTGTGGTCTGGGGAATATGTTTTTGGACAAAGTTCAGCTCATCTGCGTTCAGATAACCATTGATTTCGTGATTGTGCAAAATCGAGAAAAATATCTTATTATGCATGATTTGTGAGCGAAAAGGACCCACCACGCAGACAGCTTGCTCGCGATAAGCTTGGATAAAATCCTCTACTTCAGCCAATCTTTTTTCCACTTCCTGATTAACAGCCCGGCGATAAACCAGATCGATCTGCAGATCCTGAAAATATAATTTGTTATCTTTATAGAGCAGTTCACGGGGATCACAAATTACTGTAGTGTGGCCGGCTTTTTCAAATACCTGCTGAAAAACTTCAAACTCTTCAGTTGAGCCCAAGCCCAAAAAATCTACAATGGCAATATTGGGCCGGGTTTTAGTGCCGCCCCATTCCCGATAAATATTTAGCAGCTCAGTCAACCAAGATTTGAAAAGTTCATGATAGGAAATATCATAATCGGCGCCTATCTGCTTGATGATTTCCGCTTGCATAAAAATCTGCTCTAAGGTGTTGGCTTCGTTCATGGCAGAAGTTCCATCTCCATTTAGCTCGCAAAATTTGAAATCGCCATCGTAAAAAATATCGAAACGGGCAATCGGGGCCGAGCAGCTGTAGCCGGGATCGATCAATATCAGCTCTTCCATCTCTGCACTAAAACCAAAATGCTCGCGAAAACTGGGCAAGGCCAGATATTGCTGCACTGTCTTTTGGATAATCTGCGACATCATTTGGCTGATGTAGCGAAATTTTTGTAGATCGGCTTCGTCAAAAAAAATGGGATGATAGAGAAAATTGATCGGTTTGCCCTGATAGCGGGCTGTGGAAGCTGCTAGCTTACGCTCGATCTCGGCCAAATCTTGGCTCCATTTCTGGGGCTGAGTTTCCAGTAATGCTGCATATTTTGTTGCAAGATTATTCAACAATTTTTCCTCCTTCCGCTTTCATATCCCTGGGGATAATACCGCTTGCGGCAATTTGATAATTGTGTTTTTGAAAAAGCTGCCGACCTGAGATATGCTGCATGATGGCTCGGAAATGCTCTAAGATGCTTTTCCCGGCATAATCTGCCGCGATTCCGCGAACGATAATATCTTGTTTGGCTCTATTTATCTCAGCCAATTCGATATCTTCCAATAGCTTTGCGACTTTCCTAAAAATCTCTGCAGAATTAAAAATCTTTTCTACCAATTCGATAAAGGCGAAGCTCAGCGGATAAGGTAGCGCATCTGTCATGCGCAATTCTATATAGTTGCGGGCGCGAACATCGGGAAAGCACATCGAAAATATATGATCCAATTGCGGAGCTACATCTTGTTGCAGATCGAATATTGCGGCAAAGGGCTCTTGGAAAGGTAGCTCACTCTGCTGATCTTTGATCAAGATCGGCACCAATTGCAAAATATACTCGGCATATTTGACATAACCAAAATCTGGCTCGAAGATGATCGGCAAAACACCACAACGCTCATCATCACAATTGTTCCAGATCTTGGTGCGCAGACAGAAATCTTGGTAAGGCTCTGCTTCGAAAATATTACTGTTGTCATAGATAGCACTGAAGATAGGAACCAAGCGGCAGGCCAAACGCATCTTTTCGACAAAATCTGTTTCGCTGTGATAATCTACCGCTACCTGAATGGAAGCTGTACCGCGCATCATATTGTGGGCCAGTTTGCCGGTTTGGCTGAGATATTCGTGCATCAATTTATAGCGATTTTTGGGAATTATCGGAACCTGGGATATTTTGCTGGCCGGCAGATAACCAGTAGAACAGAGCTCTTGTCCCCGCTGCTTCAGCAGGGGCTGCAAGATTTCCAAAAAATCACAAAACACTTGTTTCAGTTGCTCTAGATTAGCTTGCGGATGCAGACTGATCTCCCACTGCGCGCCGGGCTCTAAGGTGATCGCCAAAGATTCATTATGCACTCCCAGCAGATGACCAGCGACGGCATCGGGGCTGAACCCCAGCCTCACCAAAGCTTGCAGCAAACTTTCGATGCCATTTGTTTCATAATAAGAGATGCTGCGTTTGCTGATCTTATCCACAATAAAATATTCCAGCTCAGCACCCAAAAGAGTTTGCTTCTTCTCGCTTTGCTCTAGGTAATTTTTGATAGCGGCAATTTGCCTCTGCCGATCAAGATTTTGCCTGCTTGTTTTTTCTTGCTTTAGCATATATTTCCTTTTATTTTCCAAATCGTTTCATTTTTTTTGATCAAATCTTTGTCATGAGACCCAAAAATATTCTGCGGGTTTGTTCTGACAAACTCTTTATTTATAGGGAGTTCGAGCTCTAAGAATAAAGCGAGGAGATAGATATTTTTGAGGAGGAAAAAAATAACTTGCATTTTGCACATAAGTGCATTACTTTGTCCCATGTATTTCAAATGAACTAAAAAAAAAAGGAGCTAATATGCCGCGACCAAAAAAAAATCGCCTGGTGGAAAAACCACCTCTGTTTTGCAATTTCAAACCCATTGGGGTTCCGGCTAATACTTTGCAACAGATGAATCTCTCTTTGGATCAGTATGAGGCGATTCGCTTGGCCGACTTTCTGGGTATGGGTCACGCCGAAGCTGCTGAAGAGATGGATATCTCGCGCTCTACATTTACCCGTCTCATCGAGCAGGCGCGCCACAAAATGGCTGAATTTCTGATCTCCGGTCGCCTGCTACAGATCGAAGGCGGTAATATCCATTTTAAGGGAAATCGCATCAAATGTGCTGATTGCGGGCATATGTTCAATACAGCATTTCAAACGGAAATCTCAGCTTGTCCCAGTTGCGGCTCGACCAATTTATTTGATCTGGCTGGCAGTTTTGGGCATGGCAGATGTTGTCGCAATCGTGGTCAGAAAAATTATATAAAATAGAAAGAGGTAAAAATATGCAAAACTCAGCAGAAGAGATGAAAAAAGAACAATTTATGCAGGAAAATTTAGGTCGCATCAAGCACAAGATTGTGGTCTTGAGTGGTAAAGGCGGAGTTGGCAAAAGCACAGTCGCCGTCAACGTGGCACATGAATTGGCAGCACAAGGCTACAAGGTGGGAATTTTGGATGTAGATATTCATGGCCCCTCGATCGCCAAGATGTTGGGTATCGAAGGACAAACCCTGACCGTAGCTTCTCAGGAAGATCGTCCTTTTCCGATCAAAGTACATGAAAATTTATACGCCCTCACCATCGCTACCATGATGCCGGATCCCGATAAACCAATTGTTTGGCGCGGTCCCTTGAAGATGGGAGTGATCAAACAATTTTTACAAGATATCCAGTGGCCTTACTTAGATTTTTTGATCGTGGATAATCCTCCCGGAACAGGCGACGAGCCACTTTCCGTCGTGCAATTATTGGGCGATGTAACCGGTAGCCTCATAGTTTCTACTCCTCAGAAAGTAGCATTTTTAGATGCTCGTAAAACCATCAAGTTTTCACAGCAGATGAATGTTCCTATTTTGGGTTTAATCGAGAATATGAGCGGATTTGTCTGTCCTGACTGTGGTTCTGTGCATGACATTTTCAAAGGCGATGGCACAGCGCAGGCAGCAGCAGATTTTGAGCTGGATATTTTGGGTAAATTGCCGATCGATCCCAAGATCGTACTTTCCGGAGACAACGGAAAATCATTTGCCGCAGATTATCCCGGCAGCATCCCGGCAACAGAATTTAAGCAGATAGTAGATAAAATCATCAAGAAACTTGCAGCGAAATAAGTTTCTATAAAGCGGATAGTTAGTAACGCTTTTGGATTTAACATTTCGCAAGAAATCAAGGAGGTATATTATGCCAAGAGGCGACAGAACAGGCCCGGAAGGAATGGGTCCAATGACAGGAAGACGGTTTGGATATTGCAATGGTTATGACTCTCCCGGATTAAGCCGCGGCAGAATGGGCGGTGGATACGGCAGAGGATTGGGTAATTTTCGTGGCTCAGGAATGGGCAGAAGATTTGGCTACGGCTTTGCTGCCAATCAGGCAGAACCGCAAGTTACTTCAGCGCAATCAGCCCGATATCTGGAAGCAGAGATAACTGCCTTGCAAGAAGAACTGAAAGCGAAACAAGCTCATTTATCTGAGCTGAAAAACGAAGAGTAATTCTCTCAGAGCAGGCGCTTTGTCTGCTCTGATTTTTATTTTTGGAGGTGAAAAATGAATGCCAGAAGAGAAGATGATGGATTTCGCTACCGCAACCGGCGGCAGCGCAATTTTAGCAGAAAAAACACATTTTGGTCTACAGCCATTTCAGCGCTGGCAGGCGTGGTGGTCAAAGATCTCAGCAGCCCCAATAGCAAGCTGAAGCAGATTGCCGACAAGCTGATCCATCCCAAAAGAATCGAGCATAAAAGTCACCCAATCACAACAGAATATCAAATATTAGATAAGGAGATAGTAGAAGATGAAAAAAATAGCAATTCCCACGACTCAAGGTAAATTGAGTGCACATTTTGGACACTGCGAGAAATTCGCGATTTATCAGACAGAAGACAATAAAATTTTGGGTAAAGAGCTGATAACACCACCTCCCCATGAACCAGGCTCGCATCCTGCCTTTTTGCGCGAGTTGGGTTGTTCCACCATTATTGCCGGTGGTATGGGCTCTAGGGCGCAAAACTTATTCAGCCAGAATCAGATCGAGGTTTTTATCGGAGTGCCCAATCTATCCTTAGATCAATTGGTAGAAAAATATCTGGCCGAACAATTGCAATCTGGCGACAACCTCTGCGATCATTAGAGGTTTATTATGAAAATAGCGATCGCCAGTGGCAAAGGTGGCACCGGAAAAACTACCTTATCGACCAATTTGGCCAGCTTGCTAGCTGAAAGCAAAGCGGTAGTTTTGGCTGATCTGGATGTGGAAGAGCCCAACTCGGGATTATTTTTGCAGGCAGAACCTTTTTTCCAAACAGATAAATATAAATATATCCCGCAGTGGGAGGCGGAAAATTGTACTTTGTGCGGCAATTGTCAGCAGGTTTGCAATTTTAACGCAGTGCTGAAATTGGCTGATAGAATTATGGTTTTCCCCGAGCTTTGTCATGCCTGTTTTGCCTGCAGCGAATTGTGTCCTACCAATTCACTACCGATGATCCCGCGAAAAATGGGAGAGTTGCGACATCTGAAATTGCCCAATTTGGATTTTGTGGAGAGCAAACTCTTGATCGGGGAAGAGCAAGCTGTGCCTTTGATTGCGCAAACTTTGCAATACTTGGATGAAAACTTTTCAGCTGAGCGCTGGCAGATTTTGGATTCACCGCCCGGCACCAGTTGCCCCGTAATCGAGGCAACTAAGGCGGCAGATCTGGTGATTTTGGTAACAGAGCCCACGCCTTTTGGCTTGCACGATCTGAGTTTGGCAGTTGATACGATGCGCCAGCTGAAAAAAGATTTTGCTGTGGTGATCAACCGGTTTGGGCTGGGTGATGCCAAGGTAGAGGAGTATTGCCAAAAGCATAAGATACCCATTATTGCCAAAATTCCCAATCAACGCCAGATCGCCGAGCTCTATTCAGCAGGTAAACTCATTTATCCTAGTTTGCCACAAGTACGGCGGGAATTGGAAAAAGTCAGAGATTTTATACTGCAAAGAGAAGAGGTTTAGATGAAAGAGATAGTAGTAATTTCGGGCAAAGGTGGTACAGGCAAGACCTCTATCACTGCTTCTTTAGCCATCTTGGGTGGAAGCGATGTGGTCGTGGCAGATTGTGATGTAGATGCAGCTGATATGCATCTTCTGCTGCAGCCCGCAGTAAAGCAGCAAGAAGATTTTTTTAGTGGAGTATTGGCCCAGATCGATCCGAAGCAGTGCCTTAACTGTGGCAAATGTGCCGAGATCTGTCGTTGGCAGGCTATCGAGCTGGTAGCAGCAGCGCATCAGGTGCAGGCAATCGATTGTGAAGGCTGTGGTTATTGCGCCAGGATCTGCCCAACTTCAGCCATTAGTATGCCCGAGCAGAAGGTTGGTAAATGGATGATTTCAGAGATAAAAAGCTCAGCTAAGATGGTGCATGCAGCTTTGGGTATCGCAGCTGAAAATTCCGGTAAATTGGTGGCGAAGGTAAAAAATGAAGCAAAGCAAATTGCCGTGGACGAGCAGAAATCATTCGTTTTGGTGGATGGCTCACCCGGAGTTGGTTGTCCGGTAGTATCTTCCCTTTCAGGCGCAGATTTGGTTATTTTGGTTACCGAGCCCTCGGTAGCTGGTATCCACGATCTGAAACGAGTTTATCAATTGGTGGAAAAATTTAAAATTCCGGCACTCTGCATCATCAATAAATATGACATCAACAGTCAGAAAGCTGAGGAATTGTACACTTTCCTGCAGCAAAATAACATAGCCTTATTGGCGGAAATACCCTATGATGAAAATTTTACCCGAGCGATGACTCTGGGCAAAACCATTGTAGAACATGATCCTGACGGAATCGGAGCAATCATCCGCAACAGTTGGGATAAAATCAGAAACGAGGAGATTTGAAATGAAAATATTATTTACAGCAAAAGGTAAAGATTGGGAATCAATGATCGATTCTCGTTTTGGACGTACCGAGTATTTTTTTATTTATGAGACTGAGGCAGACAAAGTAGAAATCTTTGATAATCGCAGTATCAGCAATGAAGCGCATGGTGCCGGACCGAAGACAGCTCAGAAAATGGCAGAATATCAGGTGGATGTATTGATCACAGGCAATGGCCCGGGTGGAAATGCAGCTACAGTTATCAAAGAGATGGGCACCAAAGTCTTGGTGGGAGCCGGCTCAATGACGGTGCAAGCAGCTTATGAAGCTTATAAAAATGGCGAGCTGAAAGAGATCTAATCAGGAATGCCACTTCTTAGAGAAAGAAGTGGCATGTTTTTTTAGGAGCTGATAATGCAAAAAATAATTGTGGCATTTGCCACAAACGATGGTACTAGATTGAACGATGATCACTTTGGGGCAGCTGCTCTTTATAGTATTTATGAGATAGATTCTTCCGGATATAAATTTCTGAAATCGCTCGCAAATAGTACAGCTGAAGAGGAAATTCATGCTGATCCCAAGAAAGCAAAAGGCGTTAGCCGGATTTTGAGAGATGAAAAGGTTATTGTTGCTGGCTCCAAAGTTTTTGGACCCAATCTGCAGAGGATTAAGCAGAAATTCGTTTGTGTCTTTTTACAAAACGAAATTATCGAAGAGGCAGCCGGAAAGTTGTCAGAAAACTTTGCTCTAATCCAGCTGGAATGGAACAAGGGTGAGGCCAGAGATCATCTGGTTCTGTAAGATATTGGCAAAGGAGATTTACAATGAAAATTAGCATAGTATATGATAATACTCTTCATCCAGGAAATTCCGATTTGATTGCCGATTGGGGTTTTTCTGCCTTTATAGAATTTGCAGAGAAAAAGATTTTGTTTGATACGGGCGGAAATGGACAAATTCTCATGCAGAATTTATACAATCTGGAGCTTGATCCTACCGAGATAACTGATATCTTTATCTCGCACGGAGATTTTGATCATATCGGCGGATTATCCCATCTGCTAAATCTCAACCAAACTGCCGTCATTCATTCTCCGGTCTCATTTCGGGGCATACGTTATCAGAATGCAGTGAAATATTATCAGGATTCTTGCGAGATTTATCCCAATATTTTTTCCTCTGGTGAGCTTGGAGCTAGAGAGCAATCGCTCTTTATCAAAACAGCTAAAGGGTTGGTTGTAATCTCTGGATGTGCTCATCCGGGGGTGCAGAAGATATTGCAAGTAGCTCAGAAATTTGGCAAAGTGTACGCTCTAATTGGTGGCTTACATGGTTTTGATCAGTTTCAGCTACTAGAAGATATTACAGAGATTTGTGCGACTCATTGCAGTAAATACAAAGCTGAGATAGCTCGAATCTATCCGAATAAATATCTGTCGGGTGGAGTGGGACGCACGATAATAATTTCCTAGCAAGCGCCAAAATTGAGCTCGACAATTCTTGCTTCTTAGCAAGCAGATAGATGATTTTTATCGACAGAAGCTTCAGCTGAGATATTTTGCACTTTGGAAAATTATTAGGAGACAAATATGCAGATAAAGCAAGAACCGTTAGCTTATTTTTTGGATAAATATGGGTTGGATTTTTCCCAGATTAGCAGTTTCAGGTCGGGCCAAAAATACAGTGTAATCTTGCTGCAAGATGGCAAGATTGGAATTTGTGGTAATTTGGATGGAGCAGTCAAGAGCGAGCTGAGTTGGCACCAAAATTTGGATCTGCAGCAGCTGGATACCAGGATTTTTGTAAATTGTTATTTCAATGCCAAATTTAATAACAGTGGTGCGGATGAAGGTGAAGATCTGTTGAAAATAGTAGATTTTCAGCAATATAAGCAGATCGTGATGATCGGCAATTTTCATCCGATCGTAGCAAAATTTCAGCGCCGCCAGATCAAGGCAGATATTTTTGATTTGAAAGAAGATGCTGCCTATCTACAGCCGATGTCAAAGCAAAAAACTTATTTGCAGCAGGCAGATTGTGTGATCTTGACAGCTACGACAATTTCCAACGGTACTTTTATGCAGATCCTAAAAAACAGTAATGACCGCTGCGAGATATTCTTGCTGGGGCCTTCCACGCCGATGCATCGGGATATGCTGCAATATCGTAATATCAAGCATCTCTTTGGCACTAGTTTTGCCCGCAATAATCAGGAATTATTAGAAGTGATCGCAGTTGGGCAGGGACCCAGATATTTTTTGAAATTTGGTAGCAAAACCATGCTGCTAGATAAAGATGAGAGGAAATAAAAATGATAGTAATAAAAAACGAACAAGAGATAGAAAAAATGCGGGCAGCCGGAAAATTGGCAGCTCAGCTTTTAGACTTTTTGGAGCCCCAGGTGCGGGCGGGAAATTCCACAGCCCATCTCGATCGATTGGCAGAAAAATTTACAGTAGAACAGGGTGCGATCTCAGCGCCCCTCAATTATCACGGGTTTCCCAAAAGCATCTGCACATCGATCAATAATGTAGTCTGCCACGGTATCCCTTCCGAACAAGATATTTTGCAAGATGGTGATATCGTCAATATCGACGTCACCGTGATTTTGGACAAATATCATGGTGATAGCAGCCGCACCTATTTGATCGGGCAAGTTGATCCTGAAATAGCAAAATTGGTCGAGAGAACTCGCCAAGCTTTGGAAATTGGCATTGCCCAGATCCAGCCCGGAGGTAAACTCAATGCAGTGGGCAGGGCAATCGAAAATTATATCAAACCCTTTGGCTATGCGATAGTAGATGCTTACTGCGGACATGGCATTGGACGCTCTTTTCACGAAGCTCCCCACGTATTGCACACTTACTCTCTGGAAAACAATATCGAGCTGCAGCCGGGGATGACCTTCACGGTGGAGCCGATGATAAATCTGGGGAAAAGTTCCGAGGTGAAAACTTCTGCCGAAGATGGCTGGACGGTGACAACTGCCGATGGCTCTGTCAGCGCCCAATTTGAACACACTGTTTTGGTAACAGAAACTGGTGTGGAAATCTTAACCCAAAGCTAAAATATTATGAAGACTTTTTTAGAATGCTTTCCCTGTTTTATGCAGCAAGCGCTGCGAGCTGGCAAAATCTCCACCCAAGATCCGCTGCTTCTGCAGAAGATTTTGGTAGAAGTGGGTGGGATGTTTGCCGATATTCCTCTGCAGAGTACACCGCCGCAAACCGGCAGATTGATCTATCAAAAAATCTCGGAACTCACCGGCATTGCCGATCCTTATGCTGCCAGCAAGCAAAAGAATATGCAGCAAGTGGCCGAGCTCTATCCCCATTTCAGGCAGCTGGTACAAGCTTCTGCAGATCCTCTGCGGCAAGCTGTGCATCTGGCAATTGCCGGCAATGTGATAGATCTGGGAGTAAACCGCGATTTTGAGATTCAGTCGGCAGTAGACGAGATTTTGCAGCAAGATTTTGCCATCGATGATTATGAGCTATTTCGCCAAAAAATTGCAGAGGCCGAAAATATTCTCTATCTGGGCGATAATAGTGCAGAAACTTACTTCGATAAATTACTCTTGGAAGTTATCGACAAACCGATAATTTATGCAGTCAAAGAGCGCCCTATCATCAATGATGCTACCCGGGTGGAAGCCCAAAAAGCCGGGATAGACCAATTTGCCCAAATCATCTCTTCCGGCTCTGATGCACCCGGAACTATTTTGCCACTTTGCAATCGCGAATTTTTGCAAAAATTTCAGGAGGCCGATCTGATTATCAGCAAAGGTCAGGGAAATTTTGAAGGCTTATCAGAGCAAGCAGCTCCTATCTTTTTTCTGCTAAGAGCCAAATGCTCGGTAATCGCAGCCGAATTGGCAGTGCCACTGGATAGTCTGATCCTCAAATATCAAAGTTGGGGAGAGTAATTTTGCAGCAGGATAAATTTCAGACCGGCAAAGTATTGACGATCTCTTTCGGGCATATGATGCACGATGTCTATACCTCTTTTCTGGCGCCTATATTACCGCTGCTCATCCAAAATCTGGGAATCTCCATGTATCAAGCCGGTATTTTGGATGTGGTGCGCAAATTGCCCTCTCTGCTCAATCCTTTTGTTGGTTTGCTAGCTGACAAGGTCTGTGTGCGCTATTTTGTGATTTTGGCGCCGGCTATCACTGCTCTGGGTATGAGTTTATTGGGTTTAGTCCCCAATTATTGGGGCTTGGTTATCATTTTGTTTTTGGTGGGAATCAGCAATACGCTTTTTCATGTTCCGGCTCCGGTCATGATCAAGCAGGTGGCAGCCCGCAAAGTTGGCTTGGGCATGAGTTATTTCATGGTAGGTGGTGAGCTTTCGCGCACTATCGGTCCGCTTCTGATCACGGCGGCAATTTCTTGGTGGGGTTTAGCGGGTTCCTGGCGCGTTATGCCTTTGGGATTATTAGCCTCGATCTTTCTCTATCTCAAGCTGCGAGATGTCAAGATCAGCCACAGTGCGCAGCGCCAGCAGCAACCGCAAGCCAAAGATACTTGGAAACAGGTTTGGCCGGTACTCAAGATTATCTCGTTTATCACCTTTTTTCGCACAGCGATGAAGATAGCGCTTACTCTCTATCTGCCCACCTATCTGCATCAAAGCGGGAGCTCGCTGTGGATAGCAGGTATCTCTTTGGCCATTTTGCAATTTTCCGGAGCTCTCGGCACTCTGGGCGCGGGTTGGATCTCTGATAAAATCGGGCGCAAAAATACGATGATTTTTGCTACAATTGCCAATCCCATCCTGATGTGGTTTTTTCTCTTTAGCCCCGATATTTTGCAGATTCCGATTTTGATCTTGCTGGGACTGAGTCTTTTTGCTTTTGGTCCGGTGCAATTGGCGATGGTGCAAGACACAAATTCTTCACATCCGGCTTTTGCCAACGGCATCTATATGACGATAAATTTTGGAATTAGCTCGCTGATGGCAGTACTGATCGGCTTGGGCGGCGATCTGCTGGGCTTGGAACATACCTTTATGCTCTGTATGTTTCTGGCTTTGGGTGCTATCCCC
>JAWOEN010000093.1:0-4822 GCA_046482725.1 Cloacimonadales bacterium (SeqCode) | reverse complement strand
CTGAGAACTGCAGCTCTACTTTCTCCATTTGTTATTACAACTACACTGCTTTGATTATCACCATCAATAATTGTCTCAGTTTTATAATGTTCTTCTTCTGTAAAGAAGTATAAACTAGCTATAACAATATCTTTCCCACTATAATTTATGTTCTCAATATAATACCCCGGATAAACCCTTATAGTATCACCATCTACAGAAGCGTTAATTGCATCTTGTATCACAGTATAATCTGCAGTCCCAGCAATATTTACATCAATTATTAATGCTGAAAGCTTGCAGGTAATTATTAAAGCTAAAAGCAAAATTACATTTTTATATTTTTTCATTGTTCCTCATATTCCAGCCCCCTACTATGGGGCTGTAGGTAATATCTTAAAGTTTTCAATCACAGTATCATTCTATACTTAAACAAAAAACAAAATGAATATCACGTTTAAGTGGGTCAAGCAATTCTAAATATTAATTGGGATACTCCGAAGAACAAGTCAGAGAATCATAGCAGTTTATTTCTTTAAACGATTAGAACTAGTGAGAGTAAACTGATTTTTTTCAGCTGGACAAAAGATTGCCCTCAATTAATTTACGCCTATTCATAAAATTAAAGTAAAGGATATCAGTTATGAAAAAGTATATCTATATTTTGGCAGTAGTGGCAATATTCGGCTGCAGCGCCAATCCACGTTATGCCGGTACGGATAGCAGGCGGCAAGTGCATCGCAAATATACCACCAAAATGTCCAAAGCAGAGGTAAAGCGTTCGATTGATTCAGCTGGAAAATTGGATCTGCAAGCGGGTGCTCGGCTCAATTTTGTCTGTAGTTATTATGGGGAAAAATTTCATGGACGCAGCACTTCCAACGGTGAAAAATATGATATGAATAAACTGACAGCAGCTCATAAAACTCTGCCTTTCAACACAAAATTGCGAGTTACCAATCCTGATAATGGCAAATCTGTGGTAGTGCGCATCAATGATCGCGGCCCTTTTGTAGCCGGGCGAGATTTGGATCTTTCTCAGGCGGCAGCTCAGCAAATAGAGATGATTGCTCATGGTGTGAAAGAATTGCAGATAGAAGTATTGGAACTGGGAAAATGATAATGTAATTATCCGGCAAGATAACGTTTGAAACTGAGGAGATAAGATGAAAAATATATTGGAATTTAGTGCAGAAGTAGCAGCAGCGTTGCAAAAGCAGCGCCCGATCGTGGCTTTGGAGAGCACCATAATCTCACACGGAATGCCCTATCCACAAAATGTGGAGACAGCTCGGCATTTGGAAGACCTAGTCAGGGCTGGCGGAGCTATCCCGGCTACCATCTGTTTGATGGATGGCAAGATCAAGATCGGATTAAGCGCCAGTGAGTTGGAGCTTTTGGCTACAGCCGATGGCGTGCAAAAAGTATCACGACGTGATCTGGGCGCTTGTTTGGCCAGCAGGAAGATTGGCGCAACCACAGTAGCCGCAACGATGATCGCAGCCAAATTGGCGGGGATCAAAGTTTTTGCGACAGGTGGTATCGGCGGCGTTCATCGTTTTGCTGCAGAGAGCTTCGATATTTCGGCCGATCTGCTCGAATTTAGTCGCAGCGATCTAATTGTGGTGGCAGCCGGAGTGAAGGCAATTTTGGATATTCCCAAGACTTTGGAATATCTGGAGACGATCGGTGTGCCGGTTTATGGATATCAGACAGATATTTTCCCCGCCTTCTATTCAGTTGGTTCAAATTCAGCAGTTGCCCCGATCCAATCTGTGGCAGAAATTGCCGAGATTTTTCAGCAAAATCAGCTTCTGGGTTTTAGCAGCGGTATGATCATTGCCAATCCTATCCCGCCGCAATATGAGATACCTTTTGCTGAGATGTCGGGCTATATCGAATCGGCCCTGCAAGCTGCCCAAAAGCAGCAAATCAGCGGACAGGCAGTTACTCCGTTTTTATTAGCAAAACTGGTAGAGCTGACCAAAGGACGCTCGTTGCAGACAAATATCCATCTGGTGGAAAACAATGTGAAATTGGCTGCCAAGATCGCTGTAAAATTGGCAGAATAGATTTGTGGTTGACGTAAAAGTTGGGCAACTTAAATTTTTGTTTGGAGGAAATATGAAAAAAATAAGCGTAATAGTAATTTTGATTCTGGCAGCGGGTTTGGTAGCGCAAAATCCTACTTTTCGACCCGATTTCCTGATCGATCAATTTAATGGATTTGATAAATTGCAGATGAATCATTCCGTCTCTTTTTCCAGTGGTGTTTCTTCCAATTCCCAGAGCTTCTATATGTCTACTTACACCAATCATCTACAGTATGATTTGGGACCAAAATTGGATTTGAACTTGGATCTGAATTTTGTCAATTTCGGGACAGCAACCCACAAGCGAGGTTTAAGTTTTGACGGCAACAATGATAATATGTCTTTGGTGGTGCCGGAATTTCAGCTCAATTATCGTCCTACAGAAAATAGTGAGATCAGGTTTATGTTTCGGACAGTGCAACCTTTTACCGATAACCGTGATGATTTTTTGAAGTGGTAAACTAAAGAATATAGGATAAAACCAAAAATGCTCCCTGCAACGAGGGAGCATTTTTTTATGATCTAGCGTTTGGGATTGTCTAATAACCCAAGCGCTTGTTTAATTCTTGCATAATCTTTTGGGCAGCTTCGGGCAAAACTGTGCCGGGTCCGAAGATGGCAGCAGCACCTTGCTCATACAGATAGTCATAATCCTGAGAAGGAATCACACCTCCGCAAACTATCATGATATCTTCACGTCCCAGTTTTTTCAGTTCAGCGATCAGTTGCGGTAGTAGAGTTTTGTGTCCGGCAGCGAGAGAGCTCATTCCCACCACATGCACATCATTTTCCACTGCTTCTTTGGCTGTTTCGGCCGGGGTTTGGAACAGCGGCCCGATATCCACATCAAAGCCCATATCGGCATAAGCGGTAGCTACTACTTTGGCACCGCGATCGTGTCCGTCTTGTCCCATTTTGGCGATCATGATGCGGGGGCGACGACCTTCATTTTCTTCAAATTTGTCAGTCAGGGCACGCACATCATCGACTTCACTTTTGTTGGCATATTCGCCACTGTAGATGCCGCTGATCGAGCGAATCACAGCTTTGTGTCTTCCGAAATGTTTTTCCATAGCGTCTGATATTTCTCCTAAACTTGCTCGTTCGCGAGCTGCATAAATTGCCAGTTCCAGCAAATTGCCCTCGCCGGTTTTGGCGCATGCTTCGATCTCAGCCAAACGTTTTTGCACTTTGGTTTCATCGCGTTCTGCGCGCAATTTTTTCAATCTTTCGATCTGAGATAAGCGTACTGCAGAGTTATCTACTTCCAAGATCTCCAGAGGCTCTTCTTGATCCAAGCGATATTTATTGATGCCTACGATAGTTTCGGCATGGGAGTCGATATGAGCTTGTCGGCGGGCAGCTGCTTCTTCGATTCTCATTTTGGGGATGCCGGTTTCGATAGCTTTGGCCATGCCACCCAGTTTTTCCACTTCTTCGATATGCATCCAAGCGCGATGCATCAGTTCGTTGGTGAGTGCTTCCAGATAGTAAGAGCCGCCCCAAGGATCGATGACGCGAGTGATACCGGTTTCGGCCTGCAAAAAGAGCTGAGTATTGCGAGCGATGCGGGCACTGAAATCTGTGGGTAGAGCAATCGCCTCGTCCAAAGCATTGGTGTGTAGAGACTGAGTATGTCCCATAGTAGCGGCCATCGCCTCGATGCAAGTCCGCGCAACATTATTGTAGGGATCTTGCTCGGTGAGGCTCCAACCTGAGGTCTGAGAGTGAGTTCTCAGGCTCATAGATTTGGGATTTTTGGGATTGAAACGTTTTACCAATTTGGCCCAAATCATCCTAGCTGCCCGTAATTTGGCGACTTCCATAAAATAATTTGTGCCTTCTCCCCAGAAGAAAGAGAGGCGGGGCGCAAATGCGTCTATATCGATGCCAGCCTCGATTCCTGCTCTGATATAATCCAAGCCGTCTGCCAAAGTGTATGCCATCTCAATATCGGCTGTAGCACCTGCTTCTTGCATATGATATCCACTGATCGAGATGCTGTTGAATTTGGGCATGTTCTTGGAGGAAAATTCGAAAATATCAGAGATGATTTTCATCGAAGGTTTGGGAGGGTAGATATAGGTGTTTCTCACCATATACTCTTTCAAAATATCGTTCTGGATCGTGCCGGCCAGTTCTTCCCATTTCACACCCTGCTCTTCGGCAGCTACGATATAGAAAGCCATTATCGGCAGCACTGCTCCATTCATGGTCATCGAGACACTCATTTTATCGAGTGGGATTTGATCGAAGAGCAGCTTCATATCCAAGATAGAATCGATAGCAACCCCGGCTTTGCCCACGTCACCTTCCACTCTGGGATGATCAGAATCGTAGCCGCGGTGGGTTGCCAGGTCGAATGCTACGCTCAAACCTTTTTGACCGGCAGCTATATTGCGACGATAGAAAGCATTACTCTCTTCAGCTGTGGAAAATCCGGCATATTGCCGCACTGTCCAAGGTCGCATCGAATACATGGTGGCGTAGGGTCCGCGCAAAAATGGAGCTAAACCGGCGGTGAATCCCAGATGTTCGCAATCGTCTAAGTCTTCTGCAGTATAGAGAGGCTTCACATTGATCTGCTCGTTGGTTTTCCACTCCAGCTCATCCAGCATTTTGCCAGCATTTTTTTCAGCTGCTTTGGTCCATTTATCCAGGTTTGATTGGGCTTCTTTGATTGAAAAATCTATTTTGCTAAAGTCGGGATTTCTCATTTTGTCACTCCTATCTTTCCTAAAATATCGGAA
>JAWOEN010000072.1:0-11790 GCA_046482725.1 Cloacimonadales bacterium (SeqCode) | reverse complement strand
CAAGAAGGTGAGAAGGTGAGATGGGAAAAGTGAGAAGTGAGAAGTGAGATGTGATGATAGTGATCTTGAGCTGGGCAGTGAGGCTTTAAGTTATTGATGAATAAAGCGGTAATTTTTTTCAACGAACAAACACTAACTAACCGAACAAAAAGAGTTGTTAACCTAAGTTATTTTGAGTTGCGCAGAAATCAGAGATTAGATTTCAGAATTCAGAAAGAGGAATACGACAGACTTCGCCCCGAAGAATCGGGGTCTACGTCTCGTCAGGTATGCAATTTCCTTTAGGAAATTGGCGTGAACGAGTAAATTCTGGCTTGTCAGAATTTATGGTTCACCCCTACGTTGAGTTGCCGACCTGACAGCTGAAGGCTTTTTTTTGCCCGCCCAAGGTTTACCAGCCTGCGGCTGGCTGGTAAACTTCTGTTTCTTTTGTATCAAGACAAAAGAGATGAAGAACCAAGCTGCGTTAGCAGCAAAAGGCGAAAATTGCTCGAGCGGAAGTTATTCTTTTTCTTTAGACTGTTAAGCAATCTACATCTGTCCTTTTAGTGCATATCACGAACATCAGACTTGACAATTTACTAATACCAAGGATTCTGCAACCATCTTAGGAGGATTTATGCATAAAATAAGCGATATATATGGAGAGCTAACTTTTAACAAAGCAGTAATGCGCGAAAAATTAAACAAAAACGTGTATCAAAAATTACGCGCAATTATTGAAAGTGGTGAAGATTTGGAAGATTCTTTGGCATCTGACGTGGCTCATGCCATGAAAGATTGGGCTCTGGAAAATGGGGCAACACATTATACTCATTGGTTTCAACCTCAACGGGGCGGAACCGCTGAGAAGCATGAAGCATTTATTGAGTATGATGAATATGGTGGAGTGATCGAAAGATTTCGCGGCAGCAGTCTGATTCAATCAGAGCCGGATGCTTCTTCCTTTCCCTCAGGTGGAATGCGTAGCACATTTGAAGCGCGCGGCTATACTGCCTGGGATCCTACTTCACCAGCCTTTCTTATCAATTCCGGAAATCGCAAAACTTTGGTTATCCCATCTGTCTTTCTCAGCTGGACAGGGCACGTTATGGATCTAAAAACCCCCATGTTACGTTCTCAAAAAGTATTGAGCGATAGCGTAATGCAAGTGCAAAAATTGTTAGGAAATCGCTATGCCAAGAGAATTAAAGTCTTTATTGGAGCTGAACAAGAATATTTTCTGATAAGCAAAGAAAACCATGCCAAACGCTTGGATTTACGCGTTTGTGGTCGGACTCTTTTCGGAGCAACTCCAGCCAAAGGGCAGCAGATGGCAGACCATTATTTTGGTGCGATCCGAGATCGTATTTTGGCTTTTATGGAAGAGTTCGATCTGGAATTGTACAAACGCGGTATACCTTCAAAAACACGACACAACGAAGTTGCTCCCAATCAATTTGAAATTGCTCCGCTTTATGAAGAATCCAATTTAGCTGTTGATCACAATCTACAGATGATGGATATCATAAAACGTGTGGCAGACAAGCACGGCTTGGTGGCGCTACTTCACGAAAAGCCTATGGCTGGTGTGAATGGCTCTGGTAAACATGTCAACTGGTCGATAGCAGACAACACAGGCACAAATTATCTCTCATCTTCCAAGTCTCCATTAAAAAACATAAATTTCTTGCTCACAGTTGGTGCATTGCTTTTGGGTTTGAAAAAATATGGAAACCTTTTACGAGCCACAGTTGCTGACGCAGCCAATGATCATCGTTTGGGTGGTGATGAAGCGCCTCCTGCTATTATCTCAGTTTATCTGGGATCTTATCTCTCTGAACTATTGGATGAGATCGAGACAATGGGTAAATTGACTTCTAAAGATATGGATAAGATAAATCTGGGCGTGAAAAATCTTCCTAAAATTGCCAAAGATATTTCTGATCGAAACAGAACTTCACCTTTAGCTTTTACCGGAGATAAGTTTGAATTTCGAGCTGTGGGCTCTGCCCAAAATTGTGCTGAATCTGTAACAGCCCTCAACCTCTTGGTAGCCTATGGTTACGACTTTCTCTATAAAGAAATGGCAAAAATGAAAGGCGATATGAAAGAAAATGCAGTCTTAGTTTTGCGCGATGTCTTGAAACAAACTAAATCTGTGCGGTTTGAAGGAAATGGCTATTCAAAAGAGTGGATTGTTGAAGCTAAAAAACGCGGTTTAAAAAACATATTATCTACTCCTGAAGCGCTTTCTATCTACTTGGAAGATGATATAATTGAACTTTTCAAAAAATTCCAAATTCTTAGCCCTACCGAAATGCAAAGCAAAGTTGAGATCAAGCTAGAAGCATACATCAATACTTTGGCTATCGAATTTAAGACAGCCATAAATCTTGCTGAAACTCAAATTATCCCTGCTATTCTCAAACATATAAATCTAGTTTCCCAAGCCTACAATTCTTTGGCAATTATGAAAATAGGAAATGATCAAATGCGTGTAGAAGTTGTAGAAGTTTATGAACTCTACAGTGTTATTCGTCGAGAAGTAGATGAATTGTTAGCGTTTTTATCTGAGCATCAAGCAAGCGCGAATTTGATGCAGAAAGCAAAAGCATTTGCCACAACTGGCATAGAAAACTTACAAAGATTGCGCCAAGCAATCGACTCTGCTGAAAATATTGTCGACGATCAATTGTGGCCGTTGACAAAATACCAAGAATTGCTCGATACCTTGTAAATTGGACTTGACGTTAATTCCGCTTTCAAACAAAAGAAACAAGCGTAAGTTTACGATAAATCAGTAAGCTGTTGAAGGAGAAGAGTAATGAATTTTCAAGATATTATATTGAAGCTACAAATTTTTTGGGCTGAGCACGGCTGTAATGTATTGCAACCTTATGATGAAAATATGGGAGCTGGGACATTTCATCCGGCAACATTTTTTGGAGCTTTGGGCAGCACACCCACAGCTGTGGCCTATGCCCAACCCTGCCGCCGTCCCAAAGATGGTCGCTATGGGGAAAACCCCAATCGGATGCAGCATTACTATCAATTTCAAGTAGTAATCAAGCCCTCTCCCGCCAATATCCAAAATCTCTATCTGCAGAGTTTGGAAGCGATCGGAGTAGAGATCAAAAAGCACGATATTCGTTTTGTGGAAGATGACTGGGAATCCCCCACTTTGGGTGCTTGGGGACTAGGTTGGGAAGTTTGGCTCGACGGCATGGAGATCTCCCAATTTACCTATTTCCAGCAAGTGGGCGGTGTGGAATGCAAGCCGGTAAGCGTGGAGCTTACTTATGGATTGGAACGACTTGCCATGTATATCCAGAACGTAGATGATTTCAAAGATCTGGCCTATAATTCTGAAACAACCTACGGCAAAATCTTTTTTCAAAAAGAGGTAGAATATTCCGAATACAATTTTCATAAAGCTGATGTAAAAATGCTCTTTACGGATTTTAATCAGTATGAAGCCAAAGCCAAAGAATTGATTGAGGCGCGCTTGGTTTTCCCAGCTTATGACTATCTACTCAAGAGCTCACACGCCTTCAATTTATTGGATGCTCGCGGTGTTATCAGCGTTACGGAAAGAGCTGCTTATATTGGCAGAATACGTACTTTGGCTCGTAAATGTGCGCTCTTATATGTAGAAAAATATGAAACAAATAACTAACAAATAATTTTGCAAATAAGTTAAATAAGCCGGGAAAAATCTCCCGGTTTTTTTTTTCTACTTATTTTTTACTGATAAATTGTTGCCAACGCCAAGTATCTTGGCACATATCATCGATATCATATTTTGCCTGCCAACCCAATTCGGCTGCCGCTTTGCTAGGATCTGCATAACAGGTGGCAATATCGCCGGAACGTCTGGAAGTAATGCGATATTTTATCTGCTTACCACTGGCTTTTTCAAAGGCTTTGATCATCTCCAGCACGCTAAATCCGCGCCCGGTTCCCAAATTGTAGGTAACCACGCCCGGCTGCTGCTCTAGCTTTTCCAGAGCTTTCAAATGTCCATTCGCCAAATCTACCACATGGATATAATCACGTACTCCAGTGCCATCCGGTGTGGGATAGTCGGCACCAAAAACTGAAAGTTGCGGTAATTTACCCACCGCAACTTGGGCTATATAGGGTAATAAATTGTTGGGAATATCGTTGGGATCTTCACCAATCAAGCCACTATGATGCGCCCCGATCGGGTTGAAATAACGCAGAAGAGCAATATTCCAGCGGGAATCAGCAATTGCCAGATCACGGAAAATCTCTTCCAACATCAGCTTAGTTCGCCCATAAGGATTGGTGGCATGCAGAGGAAATTCTTCGGTAATCGGTACAGTTTCAGGATCGCCGTAAACTGTAGCAGAAGAGCTAAAAACAAGATTGTAAACCTGATATTTCTGCATCAAGTCGCACAAATTGAGACTTCCGGTCAAATTATTCTGATAGTAGGTCAAAGGCTTTTGGACTGATTCGCCTACCGCTTTCAAACCGGCAAAATGAATTACTGCGTCGATCTGCTCCTGCTGAAAAACTTCTTCCAGAGCCTGATAATCCAAGAGATCTACCTGATAAAACTTCAGCTTCTTCCCACAGATCTCTTCTACTCTCTGCACCGATTCTATTTTACTATTGCTGAGATTATCTACTACGATCACTTCATGCCCAGCCTTTAGCAGCTCTACATTGGTGTGGCTACCGATATAGCCGGCTCCGCCAGTTGTCAAAATTCTCATTATTTCCTCTCCATATTTAGTAAAAGCGGCAATCATCCTGAAATGAATTACCGCTTTCTAACTTATCTATTTAATTGATTACAACCGTAATCTTATCCAAAAAAATTATCGATAACCCTAGTAACTATATCCCAAGCCAAACTGATGAGTAGAACCCAAAGTAGCATGAGTTGAGAAAGCATAATCCAAGACCATGTTGAAAAGATTGAAACTAGCTCCCATCGAATAGGTTACCGGCAGATTGGAAAGCCCAAAACGCAAAGCCAGTGGCTCTAAGATCTGAAACTCAGTTCCGGCATGAATCTCAGTGCCGGTTTCCAGAGTATCTTCGCCCAAAGTCTGCTTCATCTCCAAGCTGGTAATCACTTTGTCATACGGCTCATAAGAGAAGCCAACTGCCAATTTTTGCGGCAGATCATGAGTATTGTCTTTTCCCACATTAGGATTGTTGATATTGGTGATGGCGAAGCCGATCTTGGTACGCTGATGCAAAGTAGCCTGAGCTCCCAAGTTCAATCCATAAGACACTTCATCACCCATCCCACTAAACGAGAGATAGTAGATATTGGCAGTGTAACCGAATTTCAGGGATGAATGCAGATCTTCCATCAAAGTAAAGCCATGTGCAACAGCATAAGTAGTTTCACTGGTAAGATTTACATTATTATATTCTACATTATGAGCTAGCATAGAAAATCCCAAAGTACCATATTTACGAGGTAATTTCATGCTCATAGCAACAGTTGTAACTTCAGAAAATCCCAAGCCATAACGATCGACATAACTGATGGCAAAGCCTTGCTGAGAACCTGCCAAGCCCGCCGGATTATAGAGGGTAGAATAGACATCGTTGCCGTTGGCATAATGAGTTCCGCCCATCGCACGAGCACGGGGAGAAGGCTCAAGATCATCAAAAGACGCAAAAGCGTTTACAGCGAAAAGAACGAGTATAATCAGTAATATATTTTTCATTTTTGCGCTCCTTATCTTAGTTTAGAGGGGTTCCGATCACTACAGGAACGGTATTGGTTTTAGATTTTCCACCAGTAGCTTCCACCACTTGCAGATGCACGAAATAGAGTCCGATCGGGCATATATTCCCATTTTTATCTCTGCCATCCCAATCGTATGTACTAATGCCATCTTCAGCCGTAATCATCTCATGTTTGGGAGTGTAGACCAATTTTCCTTCTGCATTGAAAATTCTTAAGATAGCTTTATCATCTTTCTTCGAGTAATAATCTATCGGAATCGTTGCGCCCACAACCGGGTCAAAAGGACGAGCCGGAACTTTGAGGATAGCTTCGTGCGATTCTACTGCATAAGTATAAGCTGCCAAATTGGGAATAGAAGTCTCCAGTCCATCATTATCCAGAGCATAAACTCCCACATTCACAGTTACACCAGGCTTCTGGGCCGGGATAGTAGCTCGGAAAATAGTAGCATCATCTGCATCTTGCTCCATTACAATTTCAGTATATTCGGAGGAATAATCCAGATTATAATAAATCTTTGCCATCTCGATGCTGCCATCCAGATCGGTAATGGTGGCTACTGCCAACAGATCTTGGCTTTCAGCAGCCAGATTCAGGCTCAGGTTTTCGATTATTGGAGCCGGAACTTCTATCTCTACAACTTCGGGATAACTCTCAGAGCTATTTCCTACATCATCGGTTGCTTTTACATAGATCAGATAGTAGTCATCTTCCGATGGTAAAGCAGCTAGCTCGGCAACAAAGGTATCATCACCCTGAGCATTCATTGAGATAGAGCTGTATTCATCAGTAGAACCCAGGCGATAGAAAAGCTCGGCCGACTGGATTGTTCCGTCATAATCATAAATTTCAGCTGTTACTGATATCGGATCTTCTGTATTGAGAGGAATCGGCCCCCAACTAATCTCCGCAATATAGGGATCTCCCACAGCTATAAAATCATTGGCAGAGCGGGGATTGATATCGAAGCTACTAAAATTATAATCAACAACACCTGTGATTTTGATAAACTCATCGCCCACAGAAACTCCGGGATATTCGTAAATCCCATCGTCGATCTGGCATTCACCAGAGCCGTCATTGACCCGCCATTCTCCATAACTACTAGGATTGCTGGTGGCTTCCACATCAGAGACTGTCACCAATACACTTTCATACATTTCGCTACTGACATCAGCTGTACTGATCTCTACCGCAGGCGGAACCAAATTTCCACTACTCAAAACAGTTACATCACAATAGCTCAGCTCGGTAAGACCGTAATATTCTACTACAGTACCGGTCACTTCTACTTCGTCTCCCACGTTTATCCCAGTATCATATTCATACACGTAAATTCCACGCCAAGCTCCACCTTCCGGGTCTGAGATGAAAAAGCGGGTATTTCCACTAGAAAAATAACCGGTAGCAGTAACAATTCCTGTTACTGTTACAGTGTCGCCTTCATAAGGAGAATCACCGGATGGATCTGTAGTATATTGGATGTCATAGATAGACAATCCATACAAGTTAACAATAAAGATACTACAGATAAGTAATATTAATTTTTTCATTTTTCCTCCGTTTTATCTGTTTTCATATAAAAAAAGTAATAAATAGATAAGATTGTCATCGCGACAACGATAGCACTATCAGCGATATTGAATACAGGCCAGCGCTCCATAATCAGATCTGGGAAATCCCACCAGATGAAGTCGGTAACACTGCCCAGAAAGATTCTATCCAACAGGTTACCCACGGCGCCGCCCAGAACCAAAGAGAAGGCTATTTTTTCTACTTTCGAACTGGTCTTGATGATATAGTAAGCCAAGAAAACTACGGCCACCAGGCTAATGCTGATAAAGATAATCCTATTCAATTGAACCGAGCCAAAGCTAAGGCTGAAAGCAGCACCAGTGTTCTGCACTTTGGTCAGCCAGAAAAAGTTTTCAGTTAATTTGATCACATTTCGGTAACCAAAATCTACCCAATTTCGCACTGCAAATTTGCTGAGCTGATCGAGGACGATAATGCTGATCGAAATCCAAAAATAGTTCAATTTTTTCACTTGCGATTTCTTCTCTTTTTCTGTTCACTAAGAGATTTGCAAGCAATGCACTGACGAGCAAAAGGTACTACTTTCAGGCGTTTACTAGAAATCTTTTCTCCACACATTTCGCAGATGCCATAAGATTCGTCATGAATGCGATGCAAAGCTTTATTGATGTTTTTTACTTTCTCCATACAACGATTCAGATGGTAGACATTGGTTTCTGCATTAATGGTATCTGTTCCCAAATCGGCCTGATGGATAGTATAGGAAGAGAGATCACCACTAGAATCTTTGCTACCACGTTTCTGCATCTCATTGATAGCATTGATCAAGTTTTGCGCCTCTTCCCTTTCTTTTAGAAGTATCTTTTTGTATCTTTCCAATTGCTTTGGGGTCATTTTTTTTTCCGCCATAATATGCTCCTATTTAGATAATATTTTTCAGCAAAATCTCTAAATTTTGCTTAGCTTTTTGGGCATTCTCCATCACCTCAGTTTGAGTATGAGATCGAGAATGAAAGATATTGGATAAATTTGTTACCACTGAAATGCCTAGCACTTGCAGATCTGCCTGAGCCGCCACGATCACTTCCGGGACAGTAGACATTCCTACCAAGTCTGCTCCCCAGCTGGCAAACATCTGGCACTCGGCCTTTGTTTCAAAGCTTGGTCCTGTTACAGCCAAATATACTCCCCGCTGCAGGGAAAAATGGTGCTTTGCAGCAATATTTTCAGCCAAATCTATCAGCTGTAAATCATAAGGTTGATTCATACTGGGAAATCTAGCACCCAGCTCATCATAATTTTTGCCAATCAGAGGATTGCTTCCCATAAAATTGATATGATCTTCCAGCAAGACGATCTGACCGGGCAACATATTTTTATTCAAGCTGCCGGCTGCATTGGTAATGATCAATTTCTTGATACCCAAAGCTTTTAGCAGGCGAATAGAAAAAGTAATTTGCTGCATGCTATAGCCTTCATAAAAGTGCAATCTTCCTTGCAAAATTATGATCGGTGTCTGCTCTAGTAAACCCGCTACCAATTTTCCAGCGTGCGAAGGCGCAGTAGAGACAGGCATTTCGGGAATATCAGCATAAGGAATCTCTATCCTTTCTTGCAACATTTCCGCCAGTGAATTTAATCCTGTTCCCAAAATAATCGCAGTTTCAGGGGCAAAATTTAGTTGTGCTTTCACATATTCAGCAGCTTTATTTATCTGAGAAATCATCTTACATGCCTACAATTATGCTTTTGATAAAATGCAGTGCCAAGAGCACGATTAGAGGTGAAAAGTCTATTCCTGACATTGGCAGGATTTTTCGAATCGGAGCCAATACCGGTTCTGTCAGACGGATTAACCACAGATAAAGTTCGTTGTAAGGATCGGGTCTGAACCAAGAGACGATTGCCCTGATAAAGATGATCATCGTATAGACATCGATAGCAGCTATCAAAATTCTTTGGATTACATTCATTCTAGTACCTCATGACAATTTCTGCAACGAGCTTCGTAGATGCCTGCAGCTCCCACCACCACCTGATTGGTGTCGTGGGTCAGCCTTTGGGTTCTGCTCGCCGGATTTCCACATTTCACACATATAGCATTCAGCTTTGTCACATATTCTGCCAAAGCCATCAAAACTGGTACAGATCCAAAAGGTTTACCTGAGTAATCCTGATCTAAACCTGCCACAATGACTCTTTTGCCGCTATCAGCCAATTTCGTACAGATATTGACGATATTATCATCAAAAAATTGTACTTCATCAATGGCAATAATTTCAGTATCATATCTCACCAAGCGATCAATATCTTCAGAATTTTCCACTACAACAGAGGGCGTATTCATCTTACTGTGTGAGACGATTTGTTCCTTCTCGTAGCGGTCATCAATCTTTGGCTTGAAAACCTGGATCTTCTGTCTGGCATATTCGGCACGATGAATACGCCGGATCAGCTCTTCAGTTTTACCACTGAACATGCTGCCGCAGATTACCTCGAGCCAGCCAGTTTTATTATTTATAACATTCATAATTTTTCCTTATTATGTCATCTTTTAAAATGGGCTATCTTTTCGTCAAATGATTTTGGGAAGAGCCAGCTTTTATGCAGTTGGACATCAATTTCTGATCTTTGGCGATCTATTCTTGGCAATAAATTTTACTAGCAGTTGATTTTGCCAATTTTAATCTAAAAACAATTTGACTCTTAGATGTTTAAAAAAGAAATTGTGGAAAATATAAAAAATCAAAGTATGGAGGAAATGAATGAATTATCGTGTATTAGCTGTAAACCCTGGTTCTACGTCAACGAAGATAGCAGTGTTTGATGATGCTAAAAATGTCTTTACCGAGACATTACGGCATGACGCAGAGGAAGTAGAAAGCTACGGTGGCATTATCGAGCAGTATGATTTTCGCAAAGATCTGGTCATCAAAGCGATGGAAAAACATGGAGTGGAGCTTTCTAGCTTGCAAGCTGTAGTTGGTCGCGGCGGCTTGATGAGATCTTTGGCCAGCGGAACTTATAAGGTAAATGAAAAGCTTTTGGCTGACCTGAAAGATCCCAAACTTTGGGGCAGAATTCATGCTTCAAACTTAGGAGCTTTTATTGCTAAAGCAATAGCCGATCAATGCGATATCCCTTCCTATATTGTTGACCCGGTTACCGTGGATGAGTTCCCCGCTATCGCGCGCATTTCAGGTTGCCCCCAGATCGAAAGAAAATCTCTCTTTCACGCTCTCAATATTCGTTATTGTGGCATCACAATTTGCAACGAGCAGGGCAAAAAATTTGAAGAGACTAACATGATTGGCGTTCATATGGGCGGCGGCATCAGTGTTGCTGCTATCGATCAGGGCAAAGTAGTAGATGTAAACAATGCAGTTCTGGGCATGGGACCATTTTCTCCCCAACGTGCCGGTGCCTTACCGATCGGTGACCTGATGGAGATGGCCTTTAGTGGCAAATACACTCACAAAGAGATGAAAGGAATGTTTACCAAAACCGGTGGCTTGCTAGCATATCTGGGAACAGACGACGGACGTGAGGTTACTGAGCGTATCGAGCAAGGTGATGAAAAAGCCAAACTGGTTTTTGATGCGATGTTATATCAGATATCCAAAGAGATCGGAGCTTGTGCTACAGTATTGAAAGGCAAGGTAGATCATATCTTCCTCACTGGTGGACTAGCTTATGGAAAATATGTGGTAGATGCGATCAAAGAGCGCACAGAATTCATCGCTCCCATCACTGTAATCGCTGGTGAAAAAGAGATGGAAGCACTTACACAAGGTGGCACCAGAGTGCTGAAAGGCTTGGAAGAAGCCAAAACATATTAGGAATTGGTTCCAAGAAATATACTAATAGAATGAGCGGCAGAAAAAATTAGCTGTCGCTCATTCTTAATATAAAAAATATGAAAAAATATACTATCCTACTATTAGTTCTCTTGATCTTAACCAGCTGTAGTTGGAACGATCCGGAACCTGATGCTTGGACTATCCTGATCTATATGGCTGCAGATAACAGCTTATCTTCTTATGCTGAGGCTGACATTGCCGACATGATGCTAACAGAGATCCCCGATGACGTGAATGTTATCGTTCAAGTGGATTTTAGCGAATTGAGCAGTAGCCCGGAAGCAAAACGGCTGCGGATAAGAGAAAATTCGCAACAGCAGATCGCCAACCTGGGCGAGATCGATAGTGGCTCTTATCAGGAATTAAGCGAATTCATTGCTTGGGGGCAGCAAAAATATCCGGCTCAGCGCACCGCCCTGATTATCTGGTCTCACGGTAATGGTTGGTTACCGGGATACAATAAATTCTGCCCCGATAATCAAAGTGGAAACTTTATAGACCTGACCAAAAGAGAGCTTTCTACAGCACTGCGCAATAGCAATCTAGCTGCCGATATTATCGCGCTTGATGCTTGCAATATGATGAATGTAGAAGTTATCGCGGAAGTAGCAGATTATACAGATTATGTATTAGGGTCCGAGCGCTCTATCCCCGCTGCTGGATTTCCCTATAGCG
>JAWOEN010000159.1:0-14010 GCA_046482725.1 Cloacimonadales bacterium (SeqCode) | reverse complement strand
GACAATCGTAAGATCAAAGCAGTAAATGAATTATCTCTGGAACTAAAAAAGGGAGAGATTTTGGGCATCGCCGGGATAGACGGTAATGGTCAGACAGAGCTGGTCGAGGCCTTGACCGGCTTGCGCAAAGCTGCTGGCGGCCGAGTCTTGATGGCTGATAAGGATATTACCAATAAAAATCCGTTGGCTGTGTTTCAGCACAAAATATCATCAATCCCCCAAGATCGGCAAAAGCATGGCTTAGTTCTGGATTTTTCCGTAGCTGAAAACTTGGTTTTGGAGATTCACGGTAATGCGCCTTTTGCAGAAAGAGGTATTTTGCAGCATCAGCAGATCGAAGAGCATGCCAAAAAGTTGATAGATAAATTTGATATTCGCCCCCAAGATTGTCAGAATCAGATAGCCCGCAGTTTATCGGGCGGCAATCAGCAGAAAGTTATTATCGCGCGGGAAGTGAATAATGATCCGCAAGTGTTGATCGCGGTGCAGCCGACTCGGGGCTTGGATGTGGGTGCGATCGAATATGTGCATTCTGCTTTGGTCAAACAGCGTGATATGGATAAAGCAGTGCTCTTGGTTTCATTGGAATTGGATGAGGTGATAAATTTATCAGACCGCATCGCTGTGATCTACGAAGGTAAGATCGTAAAATTATTGGATGCCAAAGATGCCGACGTGAATGAAATCGGATTATTGATGGCAGGAGGAAAAGCTTGATGAAAAAATTCTGGGAAAAATTTTCACATCTATTTATCAAAAATACGTTACTCTTTACCTTGATCTCGATTTTTCTGGGTTTGCTGTTTGGCGCCATTATTTTGCTCTTTGCCGGCTTCAATCCACTTTCAGCTTACGCAACTATTATCAATGGTATTTTCGGCCGCTGGAAATATATCTCTTACACCATCATCCGCTCTACTCCGCTCATCTTGACCGGACTCTCAGTCACCTTTGCTTTCCGCACCGGGCTTTTTAATATCGGTGCTGAAGGCCAATTTATTATTGGCTCTCTGGTAGCGGCTCTTGCCGGTTATTTTCTCAATTTACCCTGGTTTATTCATATTCCGGTAGTACTACTCTTTGCTATTATGGCTTCCGGGATTTGGGGTGGCTTGGCCGGATTATTGAAAGCCAAGTTTGGAGTAAATGAAGTGATTTCGACGATTATGCTGAACTGGATAGCCCTCTATTTGCAGAATATGTTGGTTTACACCGAAGGCTTTCAAAAACCGGGTGGCGAGACTTCGCACGCTATTCGACCTTCAGCTATTATCACCTTGTTCAATAATTGGAAGTTTTCCGATTCCGGACGTGCCTGGCTGGCAGAGCATCCTATCTTGGATGATGTCTTGCGCACACCGGTAAATTTTGGCTTCATCATTGCACTGTTGGCTGCCTTTCTGGTTTGGTTTATTTTGAAGCATACTACTTTGGGCTACAAATTGCGAGCAGTAGGATTCAATAAAAATGCAGCTGAATATGGTGGGATTAATGTAAATAAAAACATGATCATCTCGATGACCATTGCCGGTAGTTTGGCCGGATTGGCCGGAGCAGTACAGGTGATGGGAGTGGCGCATAATGTCTCGCTCTTGGCTGCGATGGAAGGCTATGGCTTTGATGGAATCGCAGTCTCATTGATCGGTAGCAATACAGCGCTGGGTTGTGTTTTTGCCGGCTTGCTTTTTGGTGCCTTGAGATATGGCGGACAGAAAATTCAACCGATTATGGGAGCACCTTCGGAGATCGTGAATATTGTGATTGGTGTGATTGTTTTCTTTATTGCTATTCCCAGATTGATCGCTCTGCTCATAAAAATATTTAATAAAAAGGATAAGTGACATGTTAGATAGTATAGCTTTGATTTTGGGCACAACCCTGATGTATTCGACTCCTTTGATCTTTACCTCTTTGGGCGGAGTTGTCTCCGAAAATTCGGGAGTGGTAAATATCGGATTGGAAGGAATGATGGTGGTAGGCGCTTTTTTTGGAGCCACAGTAGGATATTATAGCGGCAATCCCTGGCTGGGCTTTCTGGTAGGAGGTGCAGCCGGTGGCGTTTTTGGCTTGTTGCACGCTGTTGCCTGCGTTACCTTCAGTGCCGATCAGATCGTATCGGGAATTGCTATCAACTTTTTGGGACCCGGGATGGCGCTCTTTCTCAGCAGAGTTTTTTTTGACGGAGCTACCATGACCAAAGCGATCGATCTGAATAATAAAATGCCCCGACCTCTGGTAAACGCCTTTCCCAGAGATAGCTTTTTTTACTACTTTCTGGGCAATCGCTATGCTACAGTTTATCTTGCTTTTATCTTGGTTTTTATAGTTTGGTTTGTAATGTATAAGACCAGTTTAGGTCTGCGGATCAGAGCGGTGGGCGAGCATCCCGCCGCAGCAGATACTCTGGGTGTAAGTGTGCATAAGATCAGATATTTGGCTACCATCACTTCGGGAGTTTTTGCCGGCTTCGGTGGAGCAGCAATGAGCTTGGCCATCGTTTCCAATTTTCGTCCCACTTTGGTTTCGGGGCATGGTTTTATCGCTTTGGCAGCTATGATCTTTGGCAAGTGGAAACCGCAAGGAGCGCTGCTGGCTTGTTTACTTTTTGGTGGAGCGCAAGGAATCACTGTATTTTTGGGACAATTTGATTTTGAAGTTCCCTCCCAGCTCTTTGCCATGATGCCTTATGTTCTAACGATTATTATTTTAGTAGCATTTGTAGGAAGATCGGCTGCACCGGCAGCAGATGGGATTCCATATGAGAAGGAAAGTAAAATATAGAAAAAGTGGTTGACTTAATGTTGATGATTAAGCAGTTTAGCTTTTCAAAACTAGGAGGAATTATGTTTAAAAAGTTTGTAGTAGTATCTTTTTTATTAATGCTGGTCTTGGCCGGTTGTGGTCAGGGAAAAAAATCCGGAATCAGTGTCGCGATGGTAACAGATGTGGGCGGTGTAAATGACCAATCTTTCAATCAATCAGCCTGGGAAGGTTTGCAAAGAGCTGAAGCTGAGCTGGGTATCAAAGCAAATTATGTAGAAAGTAATCAAGATGCAGATTATCAGCCCAACATGGAAACTTTGTTGGATGCCGACACAGACTTGATCTGGGGAATCGGCTTTAAGATGCAAGATGCCTTGGCTGAAGCAGCCAAACAGAATCCTGAGCAGAAATATGCCGGAATCGACTGTTTCTTTGAAGCGCCTACTCCCAATCTGGTTGGTATTCAATTCAAAGAGCAAGAGCCCTCCTTTTTGGTTGGCTATATTGCCGGTAAGATGACAGAAACCAATAAAGTGGGATTTGTCGGTGGAATGGACTTTTTCGTAATTCATAAATTCCATTATGGTTATATGGCAGGTGTGAAATATGCCAATCCTGATGCTGAGATTTTCGTACAATACGCCGATTCATTTACTGATGCTGCCAAAGGAAAAGCTATTGCTAACCAGATGTATCAAAATGGTGCTGATATAGTTTATCATGCTGCAGGTGGTGTAGGTGACGGTGTGATAGAAGCAGCCAAAGAACAGAACAAATATGCGATCGGAGTTGATAGAGATCAAAACGATTTGGCACCGGATAATGTAATTACCAGCGCTATGAAGCGCGTGGATAATGCTATCTATAATTTGACCGAAACATTGGTTAATGATCAGTATCCCGGTGGATCAATGGTGGTTTATGGTCTGAAAGAAGGCGGAGTAGGTATTGCTCCCACATCAGACAAACATGTGCCGGCTGATATCTTGAACGAAGTGGAAGAGATCAAGCAGCAGATAATCTTGGGAGAGATCGTGCCTCCTACCAATAATGAAGAGTTCAAAAATTTCTAAGTAAGAAGAAAAATAATTATGAAAAGAGGATAGTTCGCTATCCTCTTTTTTTCTGGGAGAAAAAAAATCATGAAATATCTGGGAGCACATGTCAGTGCAGCCGGCGGAGTGCAAAATGCCCCGCTCAACGCCAATAAAATCGGAGCAAATGCTCTGGCGCTTTTTACCAAAAATCAGAGAAGATGGCAGGGTAAAGAGCTAACTGCAGAAAATATCAAGCAGTTTAAAGCCAATTGTGAAAAATATAATTTTAGCAGTAAATATATTCTGCCCCATGATAGTTACCTGATAAATCTGGGGCATCCGGATCCAACAAAATTGGCCAAATCTCGCGCCGCCTTTTTAGATGAGATGCAGCGCTGCCAAAAATTGGGTTTGCAATTACTAAATTTTCATCCCGGCTCACATTTAAGGGAAATCTCGGAAGAGCGCTGTTTGTCGATTATCGCAGAATCGATCAATCTGACTTTGCAGCAGACCTCAGGCGTAATTGCTGTGATCGAAAATACGGCCGGACAAGGCAGTAATGTGGGTTATAGTTTTCAGCATTTGGCCCAGATCATTGCGCAGGTGGATGATAAAGAGCGGGTGGGAGTTTGCCTTGATACTTGCCACGCTTTTACCAGTGGCTATGATTTCAGGACAAAATCAGCATTTGAGCAGACGTTTGCAGATTTTTCGCGCCTGGTTGGTTTCGAATATTTGCGCGGCATGCATCTGAATGATAGCAAGAAAGCTTTGGGCAGTAAGGTAGATCGGCATGCGCCCTTGGGAGATGGTTTTATCGGAATTGATGCTTTTATGTTTTTGATGCAGGATAGCAGATTTGATAATATCCCGTTGATCTTAGAGACTCCCGAGCCGCAGCGTTGGGCCGAAGAGCTAAAATTGTTACGCAGCTTTTTGCCTGCTGAGAAATCTAAATAAAACGCAAGCCTTTGGTGGAAAAAGCGTTCAGATCCAATTCTGCAAACTGCTTTTTCTGATATTTTTCCACAGCTGCAGCTCCGATCATCGCGGCATTGTCCATACAATATTGCATCGCCGGAAAATATGCTGTGGCTCCAAATTTTTGGGCGCTACTGACAATCTCCTGACGCAAAAGTGAATTGGCAGAAACTCCCCCGGCTACAATAATCTTATCGATCTGCTGACTGCGGGCGTAATTGCAGGTTTTTTTTACTAAAATCTCTACGATCGCTTTTTGCACACTGGCGGTAATATCAGCCAGATGCTGTTCCCGAAATTCGCTAGTTTGCTTCTCCAGATAATTGCGGACTGAAGTTTTGAACCCACTAAAGCTAAAATCATAATTATCTTTGCGATCCAAAGCTCGGGGGAATCGATGAAAATCAGGATCTCCCTGCTGTGCTATTTTATCGATTAGCGGTCCGCCCGGATAACCCAAGTTCAGCAGTTTGGCTACTTTATCGAAAGCTTCACCGGCCGCATCATCACGAGTCTTACCCACGATACTGAAATCTGTATCGGAATGGAAATGAACCAGCTCGGTGTGCCCGCCTGAGACTACCAAAGCCAGATAGGGAGGAGCCAAATCAGGGTTTTCTATTTTGTTGGCATAGATATGTCCGATCATATGATTAACTGCGATCAGCGGTTTGCCCAGAGCGTAGGCCAAGCTTTTGGCAAAAGACACTCCCACCAATAATGAGCCGATCAGTCCCGGATTGATCGAGACAGCGATAGCATCCATTTCGTGCAAGCTAAAATCTGCCTTTTGCAAAGCTGCTGCGGTCAGCTGCATGATATTTTTTATATGCAATCTGGAAGCTAGTTCGGGCACAACGCCACCAAATTCTTGATGCTTGAGCTGCGAAGAGATCAAGTTTACATAAACTTTATAATTTTCATCGATAATCGCTACAGAAGTATCATCGCAAGATGTTTCAAAAGCTAGAATTTTACTCATTTTCTAGCACCTGAATTTTATTGGGAGTGTATTCCAGCAAATTCACACCTGGTGGAAGCTCAAAATTTACTTTGGCATTTTTGCTATTGAGCAAGTTGTTATAATCTAGCTCTGCTTTGATCGAGCGCAGATTTAGATTGTTGATAATCTCTTTGGGACCGCTTACCATCACAGAAACCTTTTGGGGGATAATGGTGATATTATCACTTTCGCTATAGCTGATCGGGATGAGTGAAATGGTGCGGATAGCAGTTTCGGAGCGGGAAATTTCCAGATTGATATTATCCTTTTCGATCGTGATATTATCGTCTTGGGCAATCAGCTTCAGTGAGATCTTACCATCTTTGACGGATTTGCGAGAAGCCGGTTCGGTAGCAATAAATTGCAAGCTATCTACCACACTTTGCGCCCCACTAACAGCGATGCGTTTTTCATCGCTCAGCAGCTTATTACTGATAAAATATTCTTCATCTTTGGGTGTAGCAAAAGTTATCTTAATCGGTTTGAAAGCAGTAACTATTCTGTCGATGCTAATCACATGGCGTTGTGAGTTTTCAATATTGAGAATTTCCAGGGCCAATCTTTCTGGATATTGAAACATGGCAGCGCTCAATTTTATGAAGTTTTTACCATATTTGAGATTTTTTGCGTCAATCTCCAAATAAGCATCTGCCAATTTTAGGAAGAGCAGATCCATGCCGTTGGCCTTGATTTTTATCTCTATCTCAGAGTTGGAGTTTTCATCGTAGATCAAATCTGAGTCTAGATTGATGAGCTTGGCCGGAATGTCCAAGACCACTGTTTGTTCTTTCACCAGAACAAGCTGATACCATAATAATATAGCAAAAAGTAATACTATAAATTTTAGTAACAGATTATTTTTCATTAATATCTCTTATCTCGGCGGTTGTTGCGAGGGTTGCGACTATTTCGAGGTTTATTATTAGTGCGATTGTTAGAATGATTATTATTATTGCTGTTATTGCTGTTATTACCATTATATCTTCTGCTGAGAATATAGCGCAATTTTTCGCCCATAGTCACCACTTTTTCATTACTGTCGTGTACCCAATCATCGATAGTTTGCTCGGTGAGAAGCACAAATTGTTCAGATTCATCGCGGCGCGCTCGTTGATTGACGATATTGGCTAGTTTCTTCATCGAGACCCAGATTGTTTTTATTCTCTTATCATCAGCATCTTTCAGCCATTTTCTGACATAAGGATAGACCACGATCGGGTTATCTCGCGCTATTTGGGTAAGAATATGAGTTATCTTTTTTTGTACTTCCATCGTATCGTCGTCAATAGCTTCACTGATGAAATCCATAATATAGGTAGGATCGCTGTTGGATATATATTCCATGCCATGAAAAGATAAAGCACGTCTTTTGGGATTATCGGATTTGATCCATTCCAGCATATTGCTTTTCATAAATTCCGGATCATCTTTCCAAAGATTGGTAATAATGGTTTCCACTTCCCAGGGAGTGGTTTCGAAGGTGTGCTCCAAGATCGAGAAAACTTCTTCAACATCATTTTCATGAACTTTGCACAAATAGAAAAGTGCGATTGCTCGGGCTCCATAAAATTTGTGATCGAGAAATTCTTTCAAGATGGGGTAGAGCTGACGCTGTTCGTCGATCTCTGCCAGTTCCAAGCCGGCAAATTCGCGGATAAAATAATTTTGGGTCATGCCAAGTTTTTTTAGTAATTTTTTGGCATCGGTTTCTTTCTTCTTTTCGATCAAATCAATTATCTGGTGTAAGATAATAGTGAGTTCTTTTTTGTCTTCCGAATCTAATCGTCCGATTTTGTTTAACATAAATTCTCCACTGCTGTTTAAAAAAACTGATAGTATGTTTTTATATACAAGTATTTAAAAGCATTTTGTATTTTTTGCATTGTTTGGTTGAGTTACATCAACTGATTACATAAAAAGCAGATGAGGCTTTTAGGTCAAATACTTTCTTTTGCAAGCAGCTAATGCAAATCGTGTGCCAATTGCCCAATCGACAAGCTTGACACACGATCTGAAAAAAAACAGTTTAATTTTGGGGATTATTGCTTTGATTGCTCGATAATATTTTCACTTTTTTCCGATTTATCATCGCGCACCCAGCGTTTATCCATTTGGGTAGAAACAGGAGAGTTTTGTTGGATATATTCGACGATCACATCACGCAGACCTTTTTCGTAGCGGGTAATCTGCTCTTCGGGAATTTTGGTTAGCATGGCCAAACCAGCATTTCCTTCCAACAAAAAATCTGTAGTTGTTACTCGGTACATTTTATCAGCTTGCCAAGGCTCACCTTGGATATAGAGCTCTGAAATTCGGTCATAATCTTCCCGAGTCCGATTTACTACAACCTCAATGCCGGCAACACGCAAGCCACCGCGAGAGCCAGAGACGCGCATCTCTATGATATCTTTCAGAAATCTGCCATCTACCTCGAAAGTAACTACTGCGTTTTCAAAAGGCATGACATTAAAGACATCGCGATAGGTAATGGGGCCGCGGGGTAATTCGCCCCGAGTTCCACCCAGATTCATAAATGAAAAATCAGATTCTGCAAAATCTATCATTGCTTCGCAGACCAAATTGCCGATCAGATTTTGAGGTCCCAAACCGCCTTTGCTAATCTGCATCGAACTTTCTCCGATCACTTGATCCATGCCTTCTTCAGCAATTTCTTTCATTACCAAAATAGTGTCGGCAATGGCCGGAACCGGAATAAAGCGATCTTCAAACAGAGTTACCAATACACCGTCCCGTTCTGATCTGGAGGGAGCTTCATAGCCCGAAATAGTTTTAGTCTCGGGATCAATTTTGATCATTACATGCCCAATACCGCTACCATAAGCCCAAGATTGAAAAGCCAAGGTATGATTTACAGGATCAACCCAAGCATCTGGGAAACCTTTGTGCATATGACCACCGAAGAAGATATCGATCCCTGAGACTTCGTGGATAATCTCTTGCGTATCCAGACCCCATCTGCGCTCACCTTGAGGTTGGGCATTTTCGCCGTAGCGCCGATCAAATGTTTCCTGAGGATAGTAGGGTAAGCCCATGTGCCCTGCTACGATCACAATATCCACATTTTTCTCTTCGCGCAGAATCTTGACATATTTTCTGGCTGCTTCATCAGCAGCGGTGAATTTTACATTCTTCACATTATCGGGAAAGCTCATGTCCCCGGTGTCGGTGGTAGTAAGACCAATAATCCCGATTTTCACTCCCATCTTTTCCACAATCAGGTAGGGCTCGACATAATCTACCAATTCATCTGTTTGGCGATTGATAATATTGGCTGATAAAATCGGAAATTCGGCTCTCTCGAGAAGCTCGATCAATTTTTCTTCGCCAATATCGTATTCATGATTGCCGATCACTGTCAGATCATAATCGATCAGATTAAAATAATCTACCACAGCTCGGCCTTCGCTCATGGTACCTACCGGATGGCCTTGGAAAAAGTCGCCAACATCGATCAGTAAATTGTCACGAGTTTTGCCATCACTATTGGCTCTGACATCAGTGATATAACGGGCGGCAGAACCTCCACCACCGAGGCGGGGCGGAAATTCCGGGTTCATAAAGGTAGCATCATAAGCATCGATGGCTCCATGAATATCGTTGGAAAATATGATATCCAAAATGAGCTCTTCAGCCTCTAACGCTGCAAAGGATATTGTTATCAGCAAGCTGATAATAAATAATTTTCGCATACTATCTCCTAAAATTTGTAGCTGAGCGTTGTTTGGAACTTGATAAATGTATCTGTTACTTTATCGGGATTTTCCCAGCCGCGATCTTGTAGATTCATATAAGTATAATTTTCCCAAAGATATTCGTGATCATAAAACGAGTCGGGGAAAAGATCCAAAGCTTCATAAATGCGATGAGAAAAAGCCAAAGAGAAATCCAGATTAAAATTATCCAAGATCTTCACACCGGTTCCTGTGGTGATAGTAGGCATCACGATTTTATTGGCATATTCTATCCCAGAATCTTGGATCATCTGATAAGTGGTTTGATAGTTGAAACCTAATCTGAAAGGTAATTTTTGATTGATGATATGTTCCACACCAAGATAATAATTCAGCTCATTATCATAGAGCTGATTGAGCTCATTCCAGCTTACCAATTCTACATCCAGATTGAGGCTGGTGCTGATGAAGCTGCGTGGGGAATGCAAGATACCTACTCGGAATTTGCCCGGCTGCTCAAAGCTCATGGTAGTGTCGGCATATTCAGCATCGATATCCATTTGCGGCACGAAGCTCATACCTACAGAAGTATATTTATCTATTTCAGCTTGCAAGCCAATCTGATAAGTCAGACCATCAAAATCGCGCTCGACTTCCCAGACAGAATCTTGCAAAGAGTCATCTCCGGGAGGAGCAGCATTCACTGCATATTCACTCCACAGCACTTTGCGAGCATAAGATTGCTCGCCCATAAGTTTGGTTACTTCCAAGCCCAGAGTGTAGCGCTCATAAGCGAGGGCAGTTTGGAAACTGACACCATTCAGCGAGCCTGCACCGCGAATCTGGTTTTGGGCAATGATGGGAGGATAGGAATTGAAATCGGAATTGGAATTGTTGCGAATCTCTTCATCGTATTGACAATCGAAATTGATAAAAGGGCGATAGGAAGTAGCCAAGATAATCTCAAGTGGATGAAGCTGCATTTTATAAAAGCCGCCCACAGCAATTTCAGAGAAGATATCTTCATTGTGTACATATTCTGCATCACCCACAAAGCTATCAAAAGAATCGTACATGGGCAGAGAGCGTTGCTGCTGAGTTCTCATAAAGCCGCTGCTAAATTGAAAACCAAATTTTCCAGTCAAGTTGGCCAAGTTAGCCGGATTTTGTTGGGAACTAAAAAAGTTTTGGCTACCGCCGGTGGCAGCATCTCCCATGGCAGCTGTTCTGGCGTCTATAGCAGCCACCTTGTTTCCTGTCTCATAATCCAAAAGTGAATAAGCCCCCAAATTGGGGATTACGATCAAGAGCGCTAAAGCTAAGATTACTCTATGCATTGAAGTCTTTGAGTTTTTATTGTTCATAAGGTTCTCCTTAAAGTTTTATATTTTCCAATCTAATTGGATGCGGATAGCTGAATATTCGCGCTGAACATTGCGGAAGTAGTACTCTTCACCATTGATCAGCTCATTGTACTGTCTGATCTGAATTTCCCGCGAACGATATCTTTTATGTTTGAATTTCATGTTTAATGATAGGTTATCGGAAATACGCTGACTAAAGGTTAGCCAATATTTCATACCTTTATCTGTGTGGTCAAAGTCTAGGTTGGAGTCTTCAAAATCCCAGAAGCTAGCTCCATCTGCATTCCAATAGGCAAAGCTACCGGAGACTTTCAGATTTTTGTTGATATTATGAATATAATACGCTTCCAACCAAGTTCCATTCGAATAGACATTGCTGGCTTGAGCCATATCGGCTCCGCCCGATTCTCCCGGATATGTGATCAAGGGATATGGTGGGGCAGAAACGCTGCCGAAGATAAAGGTCATGCCGAGGCGATCAAAATTGGAAAGGTTGGTAGAATAAGAGATTTCATACTCTTCAGATTTACTTCTACCCCGATGCATAGTGTCGTCCCAGCGCTTGGTTTGCGCTTTGTAGCGGGTGCGCAATCTGATCTGATGGATCGGCTTGAAATCTAGCTTTGTCTCAAATCTCACGCCTTTACGCGCATCAGATTTTCTTTGCCATATATCCAAATACATTTTGGAGAGTGTGAGATAACGGTTGAATTGATAGCGTGTTTCTAGGTAGACACCCTTTTCAGCTTCCGGTTGCACGCCGTTGATTACCATGTCGTTGAGCAGAGAGTTATTCACCACATAGCTTTTGTCCAAAACTGTATCGTCATAACGGTTTGTTTCGCCAAAACTGCGATGATAAGGATTATCAAATTCTATATCATAATCACGATAGATCGAGAGGAAATTGAAGTTTTCAAATTGAGTACGCGAAGAGATGAGCAGGGCAGAAGGATTTTCTCCGATCTTTCCCAGGTCTCCGTCGACTTCCATCTCGGCATATTCGCCTTGGAAGGAAGTGTTGTTGATCGTCGTTAGCCAATCCAATCCGACTACTCGGCGATAATCGCGGTCATAGCCATATTCGTCAGATTTTGTTTCATACATGCTGGTAATCTCAGCATTTTCCAAACCCCATTTACGCTCGGTATTGTAGCGATAATCCCAGATCAGCAGATCCTTGATATCGTCTTCATTGGGCTGGGTGAAATCTCGATCATAGCGAGCTTCATAGCCGGTGAAACCGAGGCTGGTGCCGATAAATGGTGAATATTGAAAATGACCACCGATGATGTTTTCTGTAAAGGCATCGCGGCGGGGAGCAAAATTTATATCAGTGCTGCTGTTTTCATTAAAATATTCTTCAGCAGCTTGCAAATCATCATTATCAAATCTGCTGCTCATTTGGACATAGGCAAAGAGATCATCGTCATCATCGATTATTCCATTGTCGTTGCTATCCCAAACTACAGCATCTTTGAGATCGGAAGAGAGGAATAGAGTAGCGCTGAGTTGGGGCGTATTCCACTCTACAGCTGTACCTTTCAGAGCATATTGCTCGGTGCGAGAGATATCGCCGATAATGCCTTTGATCCGTTTATTAAAACCCAAACCCGTGGTGCGTGGACTGAAATAATCAGTGCTTTCCATCACCAGACCTTCGCCAAAAGTAGCACGATAATTACCTACATAGATTTTTAGATTATTATTCGGCATTACCTCATTTTCATAGCCCACATAATATTTCATATCATGTTTGATGATCTCGCCATCGATATCCAAAAGAGAATTGGCAGGCTGATTATCGTTGTAGATAATGCCGGCTTTCCACTGATTATTATAGCGCAGGCGAATTTTATTGGTGACTTCTGCATTAATGTCCTGCATCTTCAGCCTGCTCCAATAGTTTTGATCGCGGATCAGTTCAGGATTGCTACTATTGCTATCATAACGCAGCATAGATTCTTCATACATTTCGTATTGTGTATCGGAAAAGGGAGTTGTATCATATTTCAATTGATAATCAAAATAGACTCTGTCCTCGGTTTCTGCTTCCGAGTAGTAGACATAATGGCGCAGGTTGGAAGCACCATAATAGCTGATTCCTTCGGTTCGGCGCAGATCACGGTAACTGGAGATAGTATCACCCAAAGCTTTTCTTCTTTGGATAGAATAGGCATCCACAGCAGAGACATTGGGAAAATTTAACATCTCGGAAAAAGACATTTTATTGATGTTTTGGGGGGTGATCAGATAATCTTCCCAAACGTCGCTCATGCCTTCTTGCAGACCTTCGTTGCTACCCAATCTTTGGATCAGATAGTAGATCTCATCGCGGCGTTCTGCCACAGCATCTTTTTCATCATAATGAGAAATTACCACATGCTTTTTCAAGAGGTTCAAAGTTCTCTGGTCGATCGATTCGATTTGCCGCAGCGCATAAATATGAGGGAAAAAACTGATGTTTTCTCGATAATCATAGATGTCATACGCTTGTTGCTCGGTGATCGGAAGCGATTTTATCTCTTCCAAACTGGCCTTGTTCAGATCGATTCGCTGAGAGATTGGGACGCTGTTATCCGAAGCAGATAAAAGCTCCGCCGACAGCGAAATCATCAGCCAAACAATCAAAATCATAATTATTGATTTTCTCATAATTCCTCTTTATCTTTATTTTAAAATTATTACAAATACAATATTCAAACAAATTTATAGTAGCCTTTTATGTAAAGAATTTTAAAGCTAGGCTGTTTTGGAGAGCTGTATAACTGGAATTGGAGATAGTAGTAAGAAGTAAGTAGTAAGAAGAAAAAGAGAGTTGTCCGCCGAAGCCTGGGCGTAGGTGGAAATAGAAAGAATCTTAGAAAATAGGTTCAACCTCATGATTCGGTGGTTGAGGCTCTCGAAACCACCTCGAATTCCACTGGGTTCCCTTTTCTCTTGTCACATTCTTCCTCTTGCCGCGCCGGTGTGAATTCTAGACGTTTATCCATTCTTCATTCTTCATTCTTCATTCTCTATGTATTCCAACTGTATTTACAACCGTATTCCCTTTTTAACGTCATCCTTCATCTCCGCTCAGGACGACCAAAAACAACTGAATTCCACTGGGTTCCTTTTTCTCTTGTCACATTCTTCCTCTTGCCGCGCCTGTGTGAATTCTAGAC
>JAWOEN010000043.1:0-22624 GCA_046482725.1 Cloacimonadales bacterium (SeqCode) | reverse complement strand
CATTAAATAGTATTTTGAAGAGTTGCTTGTAACTAAATTAGCGTTGACTCGCCTCCCCAGGCGTTGCCACGCTGTTAACTAAACCCGAAATTTATATTTGGAATTTGCTGGTCGTGTGGTAGCTTGTTATTAAGCGGTAATTGGTAAAATTCGAATCAATAAAGGCAAAGTTCTGTTTAATTCTATCAGCTAAACAGACTGAATTTATCCCAAACACAGATGGCTTGGTTCAAAGCGTTTTTATACGACATTTAAACTAAAAATTCCAAATTTTGGCAAAGCGCTGCTGCCAGAGTAATTTAGGTGTTAATCTGTCTTTTAGCAATTGATTGATTTGTTTTAATTTACAGCTGGGGCGGTGCTCTTGGCTTTCGCAGGATGGAAGCTCTTAGTTTCATCTCAGCTGAGCAGTGGCGACATAGTATTTTCTTTGGCTGTGCATTTTCTGCTTCTTGAATCTCATTTTTTTTAGCTTTGACCCCCCAATATTTCTGCACTATTTCCCATTTATTCTTGATCTGCATATCCTAAGCAGTTTACGTAATAAAAGCGCAGGGCATATGCCCAACCATTATCAAAACCTCTTTGCTATAGATAAAATATGCTTTCAGAAATTCTCTGAAGCATAATCCCATTAACAGCATTACCCTCTTTCAGATAAATTTTTGTTGCACAATATACCGCCTGCTCTAAATAATTGCACTTGAATAAAAAAAAATGAAAATTTCGATAAAATTGTATTACTTCGGAGGTAACTACAATGAAAAAATATTTTATTATTTCTTTGCTCTTATTATCTGCGCTTCTACTGCAGGGCCGCCCCCGCTGCGACCGCATGAGGCCTCTAGAAAATATTGCTTATCCAGAGTATGAGCTAACCCGAGCTGATTCAGCTACCGGCTTTGATATCCTTCACTATGATATCTCCATGGCAATTGATGATCAGGAAAATTATCTAACCGGCACTGTTGTGACTACTATCCTGGCAGAATCAGAGATGTCGGAAATGATCTTTGAATTGGAAGAGTTGGAAGTGGATAATGTTTTGGTCAATGGCAATTTGGCAGATTACACACACGAGGCTGGCTTGATAATAATCGAATTGGATGAGATCTCAGTAGATGAGACCTTTACCACCACCGTCTCTTATTACGGATTTCCAGCGATCTGTCCTCAGCCCTATCCCCTCGGCATGTTTTTTTCCGAGAGTGGTATTTTCACGATTTCCGATCCCAATGCTTCCCGCTATTGGTGGCCTTGCTACGATCATCCTTGGGATAAAGCTGTAGTAGATCTTCAGATCACGATCAGAGATGATTGGGAAGTTGCCAGCAATGGCATCAGAGACGAGATAGAGGTGCATGATGATGGGACTCGCACTCATCACTGGTCTGGATCCAACCCCATGGCAACCTATTTGGTCAGTATTGTCGCCCGTGAATTTAGTGAACTGCACGATATGTATGAAGAGATTCCCATCCACAATTTTGTCTATCCCTCGCATGAGACAGCAGCTTTGGAAGATTTTTCCAATCTACCTTTGATGATGGCCACCTTTAGTCAGCTTTTTGGCGAGTATCCTTTCGAGAAATATGGCAATGCCGTGACCAATTTTACCACTTACGGTGCGATGGAACATCAAACCATGACCACGCTTTCCAGCTATATGATAGATGGCAATCATAGTTATGAAGAGATCATAGCTCACGAGCTGGCGCATCAATGGTTTGGCAATAGTCTCACCTGCCTTACTTGGAAGGACATCTGGCTTTCCGAAGGCTTTGCCACCTATTCGGAAGCACTTTATGTAGAGCAATGGCAAGGCTACGCCGAGATGCTGGAATATGTGCAGCAGTCTATCCAAAACTACTATAAAAACTGGGCCGGCAACACTGCCTACACCACTTACGATCCACCTTATAGCAATATTTTCAATCCCTCGACTTACGAAAAACCAGCCTCTGTTCTGCACATGCTCAGATTGATCACGGGTGATGAGATCTTTTTCGAAATCCTCCAAACCTATTATCAAACTTTTCAGCACGGCAATGTGATCACGGAAGATTTTATCCAAGTAGCCCAAGAGGTAAGCGGACAAGATCTGCAGCAATTTTTCCAGCAATGGATTTATCAGCCGGGCTTACCCAAAATCGATTATGCTTATTTCATTTCCAACGATCCTAATACTCCGCAGATGCTAACCTACGCTCAAACATCTTGTGCCAATGCTAATACAGAATTTGAAATTATCGCACCAATAAAAGTAAATTATGCTGCCAGCTACGATTCTTTGCAGATTGTTGCCGCTCCCCAAATAACCGAGACCATCTCCATGCTCAGCTCGGTGAATTATCAATCTATCGAATTTGATCCTGACAGCTGGATTTTGAACCGGGGCTATACTTATCAGCAAAGCCAGATCAACAATGCTTTTGCCTCTGATGAAAGTGTCTTGATATTTTGGGATGAAGCCTGGAGTGAGCTGGAAGTAGACGGCTACAATTTGTATCGTAGCGAGAGTGAATCTGGCGCTTTTGAGCAGATCAATCAGGAGCTTATCACAGCAAATTATTACGATGATTTGCAGGTGGAAAATGATCAAACCTATTTTTATCGACTTAAGGCTGTAAAAAATGAGATATATGAAAGCCCCTTTTCTGCTCCTTTTGAAGCCACTCCCACCTCTTTCAGTTTGGATCAGGGTATTTTAGTGGTGGATGAGAGCAGAGGTGGCAACGGACAGCCGGGAAATCCTGATGATGCTACGATCGAACAATTTTACGAAGATATTATCGAGCCGGATTTTACTCTTGTCGATTATGATTTGGAAGCTGATTTGAGCTTGGAATTTCTAGCAAATTATTCCACTATCATCTGGCATGATGATGATATAAACTTCAAAAATATTCCCGACAATCTCAACAATCTGGGCTCTTACCTGGCTGCCGGCGGCAACTTAGTAATTTCTGGCTGGAAAACAGCCGCCACGATTGATGATTATTTTTTGAATGCATTTCTGGCAGCAGATTCGGTAAATCTGGTACCGGAATTTATTTTCAATCAAGCCAATTCGGATATTTATCCCACCCTGCAAGTAGATCCGGAAAAAGTGAATGCGGCCTTTGCTGGTTGCCTGGCTTATATCACCACATTTGCTGAGAGCGAAAACAGCATCTATACTTTCCAAAGCGCTGAAGGCTCCGAGCATGATGGCGCCTCGATTGCCTTGCAAGCTCAGCCTAACGGCGAATTTATCTTTCTGGGCTTTCCACTCTATTTTATGCAGCAAGCTCAGGCCAGCCAATTGATGAACTCTATCTTATCCCAACTCGGAGAATTAAGCTCTCAACCCGAGATCGCTCCCTTACCTGAAATCAATCTGCAAGCTTACCCCAACCCATTTTTTATTTCGAACACCCGCAACTTAGTAAATATCTCTTACACTTTGCCTGCAGGCAGCGAAACCCTACTAACGATCTTCAATAGCAAAGGACAAAAAGTAAAAACTATCTTCCAAGGCTATCAACCCGCCGGCCAATACACCAAGACTTGGGACGGCTTGGATGAAAATAATTTGGCTGTATCCTCCGGAGTCTACTTCTACAAACTCTCGGCAGATCAGATAAGTGAAATGAACAAAATGATTATCGTGAAATAAACTGAGACAAATTGCCATCTCAGTAACGATAACTAGCTTATATTAGATTGAAAATAATAATCTTGACACCATTATATGGTATAAGAGAGATGCAAAAACTAATTTTTTTTTTAGAACAAAGGAGATAAAGCATGAAAAAAATGTTAATAATTACCCTCTTTCTCAGCCTGTTGGGTTTGCTCTTTGCAGCCCCAATTTCGCTGAACGAAGCAGAACAGGCAGCTAGCCTCAAAATTCAAATCGAAGAGAAAAATGACTTTCAAATCATTAGCTCTGAAACTATTTCTAATCAAGATGGGCTTGATATAGCACATCTTTTTAGACTTGCACCTGCCGGATTCATCCTCATTGCTACCGACTCAGATATTCATCCCCTGATCGGCTACTCTTTCGAAAATGATTTTGTTACAGCGCCTTCGCAGCGAAATATCGCTCTGCAGATGGTTACACATGATCAATCCAAGCGTCACCAAGTATTGGATCAAATAAGTAACGAAATGAGAAACGAAAACAATTCACTTTGGCAAAAATATCTTAACAACAACCTGAACGCTCTCAAAACGCGTGATCCGATCTGGCCTCCTGCCAATTATGTATCACCCAATGATGGTTGGATGCACACTGAATGGGATCAGAGCTTTCCCTATTTCAATTTTTGTCCCCTGGATAATGCTGGCAATGGACGCAGTGTAGTAGGTTGTGTTGCTACTGCAGCCACTCAAATAATCTACTATCACAAATATTTTGATCAGCCCAATCTCAATGATACTGAAGATGACTACTGGAGCGGCTACTCAAATTATGTACATATCGATAACCACGCTGAGCAGAATGATTTCCCAGCTTTTCCTGAATTAAATGACTATTTAGTAAGCACTGAAGACCGCATCAAACATAGCGTTGCTTTCGAAAACGATGATTATGCTGCCCTCTGCTTTGCCTTCGGCATCACAGTAGACATGGATTATGGTTCTAGCGCTTCCGGTGGCTCAGGAACCCAAACCAGTGCGATCGCTCCCGCTTTGCTCAATCGTTGGGGATATGAAAGTGCCAACCATTATCAAGGCTGGTCTACTGCCATAAAAAACGTAATGATCAACGATATGGAAAATGGACGCCCCGGTGTGATGGCAATCTTCCAATCCGGAGCCGCCTACGGGCATGCGATCAATTATGATGGCTATAATGCTAACGATGATACTTTCCACCTCAATTATGGCTGGTCTGGTAATAGCAACGGCTGGTACAATATCCCAGCTGGAATGCCTGATTTTGATACGATTACCGGCGTTGTTGCCAATATTAATGATGGCTGGGAGACTTTTACTCTGACCGGAAACATCAATGCTGAAGGCAATTCTGTGGCAGGTGTAGAGCTACAGATTCGCCAAAATGATTTTGTCTTGGACGTTACTCCCGATGCTGAAGGTGACTTTGAAGTTCCCTTCCTGCTCCCCGGCACTTATCTGGTAGAAGCTGTCTTAGAATTACCTGAAGGCGGATATTACTACTATTCAGAAAACATGGAATTGAGCGCTCCCAACGGCTACATCTCTATCTCGATGCTTCCCTTTACCGAATTTAGCGGCAATGTTAGCGCACCCATTTCAGCTGAAAATGCCAATATCGCTATTTATCAAGCTGGACTCTTGATCGATACTGCTGTAACTGCTGCAGACGGTTCTTTTGAAACAGCTGGCTTGTTGCCTGGCGAATATCTGGTAACTGCCAGTTTGGCTGATAATTACTTTGGCTCTGAAACTGTTGAGATCTCATTTAGCAACCAAAATGTAGAGATCGCTCTGATGGATTATGGCTATAATGGAACTGTAAATTACGCTGGCCCAGCCACAGACCTCTATACATTTGTCCCATTTACTCTCTCGATGGGCATTCAGATTGCCGGTGAAAACCTGGCTCCTTATGCCGATGATGTCTTCACCAAGGTAAGGTTCAAATCGCCTGCTGATCCTGAAAATGCTGAAATCTGGGCTCAAATCTGGGAAGGAAATATCTTGGTTTCCGAAACTGCTGTTACTGAATTTGCCTATGGCGAATGGGTAACTGTAAATCTGGATCACTATGTAGAGATTGATCCTGAAAAAATCTATTATGCCGGCTACAAAATCATTAGTGGCGATGGCGTGATGGCTTGGCACGATGCTGGTCCACGCGTAGAAGGCGGAGCATATTCTCGCAATACCGGCTGGATATCTGTTCCCGCTACCAATGATTTCAATTTCAATATTCAGGCGATTACTATCTCTGAAACTCTGGAAGGCGAAGAAAACGTTATTCAGCTGCAGACCAGCTTGGAAAGCAACTATCCCAATCCTTTCAATCCCACCACCACCATCAGCTATAACTTGGCTGAGGAAGGAGAGGTAGAATTGGAGATTTTCAATGTGAAAGGACAAAAAGTGAAAACCCTGGTCAGCGAAAAGCAAGCTGCAGGAACGCATTCTGTAGTTTGGAATGGCAAAGATAACAGCGGCAGTAATCTCAGTAGCGGAGTTTATTTCTATAAATTACGCTCAGGCAGCTATACTTCTACCCGCAAAATGATCTTGCTGAAATAATCTGCAGCAAAAGATAGATCTGGCCCTGTGAATATCGAAATGTTTGCAGGGCTTTTTTATCATGCTCTGCTTCAGATTATTATGCTATTTTTGATCAGCTATCTCCACATTATGCTTGACACGGATTTCGTGAACTTTTGATTCTACAATATTAAAATTACTATTAGGGAAAAATTATGATCAAAGAAAACTTAGAAGACTTAGAAAAAAAAATAACCCAGGCAGCGGAAAAATCTGGGCGCCAAGCAGCTGATATCAAGCTTTTGGTTGTCACCAAAACCCATTCGGTGGAGACGATAAAAGAAGCTTTAGCAGCTGGCGCGCGCTATATTGGAGAGAACAAGATTCAGGAAGCTGAGGCCAAAATACCCCATTTAGCAGGAATCTATGAAGAATTTCATTTTATCGGGCATCTACAATCGAATAAAATAAAAAAGCTGATACCATTACGCCCCGAGCTTATTCACTCGATCGACAAAATATCGACTGCGCGAAAACTAAATAATTATCTGGCGTCAAAAAACTTGCGCCAAAATATCTTGATCCAAGTAAATTGCTCGGGCGAAAGTAGCAAATTTGGGATTGAACCGGCTGAGCTGAAGAATTTTCTACCTGAACTCAGCAAATTTGAAAATTTACAAATCCAGGGGTTGATGACAATTGGTTTGACTAGCGATAATGAGCAGAAAGTCCGAGCCGGCTTCAAATTATTGAAGCAGCTTTATGACTCTGTTCCTGTAGCCGCTTATCCCAATGTCGAGATGAAATATCTCTCGATGGGCATGACTCATGATTTTATTTTGGCAATCGAAGAAGGCGCCAATCTTGTTCGCATCGGCAGCGCTATTTTCGGAGCTCGCGATTATAGCAAGGCTCAGAAATGAAACCGCTGATTATCTATCTACTCTCGCTACCCCTATTTTATCTGATTGGCTGTTTTTCCAGCTCCAGATTATTGGCCAAATATTTCCGCAGCCTCAATATCTATAAGGTGGGCACCGGTCATCCCGATACAGAAAACATCTTTCATAACGTTAGCAAGCCACTGGGAATTTTGGCAGGATTGGTAGATTTGGGCAAAATGTATCTGCTACTGCAGAGCGCTCGCCTGATCTTGAGCTTACCCTATTTTGGATTTGGTCAACCCACGATCATGAACCTGCTGCTACTAACCGGATTTTTTATTATTTTGGGACACTGCTTTCCGCTTACGCACAAATTTCGAGGCGGTCGCGGTATGTTTTCCTATATCGGATTCGTACTCTTTTTTGCTCCCCTTCCCATGCTAATTGTAGCTATTTGTGCGCTCTTTATCATCATCAAATTTGCTCAAAATCGCTTTGCCAAATTTATGCTTGTCTTATTGCCGCCACTGCTAAATTTCATTCCTTTTTTCAATACCACTTTTCAGCACAGTCCCGGATTTATCGGAAAAATGTGGCTGGCTGCTGCTATTATCGGCATCTTAAATATCTTGGTCTCCAAAAAGTTGGGAGAGCTGTAAGTGGAAATAAAACCGCTCTCCAGCCGTCAAGATCTGCTGAAATTCATCAAATTTCCCTTTGAGCTTTATGGCGCTGATCCTCTCTGGGTTGCACCGCTAATCTCGGAACAACTCAAGTTTTTCGATCCTCATAAAAATCCCTATTTCCAACACTCGAAAGCTCAGCTTTGGCTGGCAATCAGGTCCGGCAAAGTGGTGGGCAGAATTTCTGCTCAGACCAACCGCAATCACAACAAAGAGCATCAGGATCGAGTTGGGTTTTTTGGTTTTTTTGAGACTATTGATGAGCAAGCTGTAGCCGATGCCTTGCTGGAGACAGCCCAAAATTGGCTACGAGCGCAAGGGCTAGATATCATGCGCGGTCCTGCCAATTTCTCAGTCAATGATCAGTGCGGATTGCTGATAGATGGCTTTAGTAGCCCACCCTTACTCTTGATGAGCTACAATCCTCCCTACTATCGCACCTTACTAGAAAACTATGGTTTTAGGAAAGCGATGGATATGTATGCTTACCAGACAGAAGTGCGAAAGCCTCCGGAAAAGCTAAAAAATTTAGCTGATAAAATCGAGGCCAAAGGCAACTTTACGATTCGTGCCCTGAAAAGTAAAAACAAGCAAAAATTGCGCTCTGATCTGGAAAAAATTTTTGCCATCTATGAAGATGCCTGGCAAAAAAATTGGGGTTATGTGCCCATGTCGCCGGCGGAATTCGAACAATTGGTAAATACCTTGCTGCCGATCGCTATTCCCGAGCTAATTTTCATTGCTGAAATTGCAGGCAAAGCTGTGGGCTTATCTGTCACTTTGCCCGATTATAATTTTATCTTGCAGAAAATGAAAGGGAAAATTTTGCCTTTGGGCTGGCTCAAGTTTTTCTATTATAAAGCCAAAATACCGACTTTGCGCGTCACGATTATGGGCGTTTTGCCGCAATACAAGCTGCGGGGAATCGACGTGGTGATGTACTATAAATCTTTTCAAGCTGCCTATGCTCATAAAAATCAATTTAAATCGGCAGAGTTTTCGTGGGTTTTGGAAAGTAATGAGATGATGAATAAAGTAGCAACTTCACTGGGTGGAAAGATCTACAAAACCTATCGTTTCTATGATCTGCAAATTTCCGCTTCTACTGAAAATGGAGGTACAAATGTTTAATCTCACTTTCCTCAATTCCGGTATTCTGCTCTTCGCTCTGGCTGGCTTGCTGCCAATTCTGATCTATCTCTTTGCCAAAAAGAAACCGCGTACTATTATTTTCAGCTCGCTCCGCTTTATCAAAGCCAGCTCTCAACAAAAAAAACAGAAGATGAACCTGAAAAACCTGCTGCTGTTATTGATCAGAATCTTGATAATCTTACTGACAATTTTGGCCATTGCCCGCCCGGCTCTAAAACTCAGCTGGTTGCAATCAGACTCTGAGCATCCTCCAACAGCCTTTGCCCTGATCATAGATAATTCTTACAGCATGGATTTTTTGATCGACACCAACACAGCTCTGGAGCAAGCACAACAATATCTGGCAACTATCAATTCCAAAATTTCGGGCGATGATATTTCTCTGCTGCTTACCCTTGATCGGGATTGGAACCAGATCTACGCAAATCTGAATTATGGTAAAATACCCTCGGAATATTTTTCGCAAATCTCGCTGACCGCCAATCCTATAAAATTGCAAGAAGCTATCGAAATCGCTGAAGCTGAATTGGCCCAAAGCGATCTGCTCAACCGGGAAATTATTATTTTGTCAGATCTGCAAAAGCGCGATTTACCCTCAGAGATTTCTACCAACACCTTCTTTATCCCTCTGCATCAGGCAGAGCATCTAGGCAATGTTAGCCTGCAAAATAGCAGTTTTAGCCATAATTTGATCGCCCGAAAACTGCAGAACAACATCTCTTTCCAGCTGGTAAATCATTCCCAGCTGGCACAAAATGATCTGGTTTGCCGCCTTTTCTTGGATGGCAACAGCGTTGCTGAAAAAGTACTCTCCCTCCAACCCGGACAAACGCTCGCTGCAAAATTTCAGCTGCAGCTCAATCAAGCCGGTTGGCATAGCGGATTTGTAGAGGTGATCAACGAGCGCCTCAATTTTGATAACAAAAATTACTTCGCTTTTTATCATAACCCCAGCCCCAATTTGGCTATAATATCCAACCAAAAAGATCTGCCACTAAGTCTAAAATCGATCGCTGAAATTTATGCAGATAATTATCAGATCTTCTCAGAATTTGATTATGAGCAATTGCAAAATTTTCAAGCGATCATCTGCTACAATCCACCGCAATTTGACCCAAAAGCAAAATTCACTCTGGAGAAGCTAGCTCAAGAGCAGGGTATATTATTTATAGCAGATGCAGCTCTTAGCACAGATTGGCAAGATTTTCTAGCGGAGAAATTTGCCCTGAAGTTTGAGCAATATTACGATAAACCCGGTCAAAATATTGCCTTGAGCTCACACCAAAAATTTCATCCAATTACAGCTGAGATTAGATTGAGGAATGATTCCACGCTCAATGATTTTTGGCTAACAAAATCTGCCCAAAACATCTTGCTAGAAGCTGAAGATTATCCGCTGATCTTGACTGCGGGAAAATCACTCTTCTGGAGCTTCGATCCGGCCAGTAAAAAAAATCCCTTTCTGCTAGAAGCTGCCTTTCCCATCATCGCCTACAATTCTCTGCTTTATACAGAACAAGAGACATATTTCCGATCTTACCAAACCGGAGATCTACTTAAAACTGATTCACCACTTACTCTTCCCAACGGCGAACAAGTCTCCAAAAATGTTTTCACTGCTCGAGAGGCTGGTGTCTATCGAACAGAAAATCAGAGATTTGCGGTAAATATCCCTTACGAAGAGAGCACTTATGAACCGCTTGCTTATGCAGGTGATATTATTTTTCTGGAAGATGATGATTGGCAGGATAAAATCATTGCTTCGCGCTACGGATATGAAATCTGGAAACATCTACTGGCTTTGGTCTTCTTACTTTTTATGATGGAGATGCTGATCGTGAAACTTTCCGAGCGCAAAGCAAGCTAATCATAGCCTAAATCTTTGCTTGCTTATCTCTTATAATTGCTTTTCTTCCCAAAAAACTATTTGACAAGGCTATCTGAAAATAACAACTTCGGTTTATAAAAAAAACCAAGAGGAGCTTATGATGTTGGAAGATTTGTTAAACAAGCTTTATGAAAACAGAAATTATTCTGAGTTCAGTGCCAATGAAGGTTTCCTATTGGTGAAGAAAGCTCTGAAGATCTGGAATAGTAAAGATCCTAAAGAAAGTGAGAAGATAGAAAAATTACTTGAGCATTTTGCCAATATTTTCATCTCGGAGAAGATCTTTGAACCTGCTATCGATCTTTACAATCTCAAAATAGCGCATTTCCAAGCTTACTACGATCATCAAAATTTACTAAAAGCCTATCATCAAGCCGACCTCTTTTACGACAAAATAGCCAGCGCTCAAGAGTTTAGTACCAGCATTTTGGAACCAGATCATCAATATTTTCAGCAAAACTTTTTGCATTTTTTAGAATCAGGCTACGACTTTATTACAAATCGTTCTAGCAAGCTGATCTTATTGGACAAGCAAACTTGCGAAAAAGAGTTGGCCCTTCTCAATCAAGAGATTCAGCTGCAAGCCAAACATATCTCTGATTATCTCAACTATATGTACAAAAATTTCGAGAGCTGCTACAATAAAACCAAAACTCAATCTTTGACTGATGATCTTACCAAACTCCACAATCGGCGCTATCTGTTCAAACATTATGTCAGATATTTCTTTTTGGCCAAACGCTTTGAAGTTACTTTCTCGGTACTTTTGATGGATCTGGACAAATTTAAAAGAGTCAATGATACATACGGGCATCATAAAGGAGATGAAGTATTGAGGCGAGTAGCAGAAGTTCTGCAAAATTCTTTTCGAGAATCTGATATCAAGGTACGTATTGGTGGTGATGAATTTATCATTCTGCTCTTTGACAACAATGGTCGGCATTCTGTCAGATTATCAAAAGATATTCTCGACAAAATAAATGCCTTAGAATTTATTAGCGATTCGGGTGAGATTTTTCATGTTGGTGCTAGTATCGGCATCTCGATAAATCACACAGCCGAGATCGATACTGCTGAAGATTTCAAAAAAAGTTTTGAGCAGATCATCAAGCAAGCAGATACAGCGATGTATTATTCCAAAAATAATGCAAGCAAAGTAACAGTATATTCAGAAAAAATATCGAAACTAAAATAGAAAGGAAATTATATGGCTCAAGTAATAATCAGTAATGTAAACAAGAAGTATCCCAATGGATTTCATGCGGTAAAAGATGCAAATTTCGTAGCAGAAGACAAAGAATTTGTGGTTTTAGTTGGTCCTTCCGGCTGCGGCAAATCTACAACCCTGCGAATGATCGCTGGTTTAGAAGAAATTACCGCAGGCAAAATTCAGATTGCGGATAAAGTGGTAAATGATGTTTTAGCCAAAGATCGTGATATCGCGATGGTTTTCCAAAATTATGCACTCTATCCCCACATGACAGTCTATGATAATATGGCTTTTGCTTTGCAATTGCGCAAAGAAGACAAAAAAGCAATTGATGAGAAGGTAAAATATGCTGCCGGCTTGTTGGAGATCGAGGAACTATTGGAGAGAAAACCGAAGCAACTTTCCGGCGGACAGCGCCAACGGGTAGCTTTGGGTCGGGCTATTGTGCGTAATCCCAAAGTTTTCCTTTTTGATGAACCCCTTTCCAATCTGGATGCAAAATTGCGCGTTCAGATGCGGGCGGAAATCAGTAAATTGCACAAAAAACTGGATACAACCATGATCTACGTAACACACGATCAGGTGGAAGCGATGACAATGGCAGATAAGATTGTGGTGATGAAAGATGGGATTATTCATCAAATCGACACCCCGCTCAATCTATATAATAATCCGGAGAATATCTTTGTTTCCAGCTTTATTGGCAGCCCGGCCATCAATCATTCGCTGGGGAAAATCGTTTCTGAAGATGGTAAGACTTATTTTGATGAAGGCGATTTTAAGATTGCTACTTTTGCCGATGAGAGATTGCAAGATTATGTGGGCAAAGAGGTGATGCTGGGAATTCGTCCGGAAGATATCTACGATGCCAATTTTGACTCGATGGCTGAAAAGCCACAAAAGATAGAGACGATCTGCGAAGTGGTAGAGCCGATGGGCAATGAGTTTATTGTCTATCTGAAAGCCGGGAAAGCAAATTTCATCGCCCGTTTTGATCCCAAAAAATTACCCGAAGTAGACAGCAAAATATCTGTAACTATCGATATGAATCGAGCCCATTTTTTTGATCTGGAGAGCAAAGCCAGAATACGTTAATTTTTTTTTGGAATCTGCGGTCGGTGCAGCCGGCCGCTATTCTTCTCGGAGGGGGAAATATGAGAAGATTATCTATTACCGTCATTTTATTTTATTACCTTCATTTAGCAGCGAACGGAATTTTCTTGCAACCATCAGCTTATCATCATGCCACATCAGGCTTGAGCTTGCTCTATCCACATGCCTCAAATTCCCGAGTTCACCCTAGCTTACAAGAATCGGGAGTGGAAAGTTCGCTCAGCAGACTTTTTGGTTTGCCCCAATTACCGCTTTATAATCTGCATTTTGCCTATCAGCGGGCTCAGTGGGGCATCAGCCTTGGTAGCTCTTTCCTTGATAATGCTTTATATCAGGAGATCAGCAGTAATTTTGGTCTTAGCTATCGCTGGGATAATATTTCGTTGGGCAGCTCATTGCATTATCTCAAAACCGCCACCCACAATTATAGCGATAATGCAGCCTGGCCGCTTCAGCTGAGCTTGGCTTGGCAAGAGCCATTTTTCTCCACAGCTTTCACCTTTTACAATAGTTTTGCAGCTCAACTAGAGCAGCAGCCGATTCCGCAAATTCTACTGTGGGAAACCGCGCTAGAGATTACAGAAAAATCCAAATTAGGTTTGGGCTTAGAAAAAGAGAACGATTTTGATTTTTCTTTGAAAATTGGAAGTAGCTATCAAATCTTAGAGAATTTTACCATTCTCAGTAGTTATCAATATCAACCGGATCGACTGGGAGTGGGAGTAGTTTTTGGCATCAAAAAAATGGAAATCTGCTATGCTATTCGTACCCATCCTCATCTGGATCTAAACCATTATATCAGTGTGCATTATGAAATATCTCATTAGCCTCTACCTAGTTCTCAGTTCAGTTTCCGCCTTGGCAATTTCCGATGCTGTGGAAAATATCTTGCTGAACGAAGAGGAAACTTACTACGCCACAGAATTATTTCAACAGTTGGATGAATATGAACAGCACCCACTCAATATCAATACTGCCACTGCTCAACAATTGAAAACTTTTATCTGGCTCAGTGAAGATGAGATTGCCCAAATCATCGCTCTGCGCCGCCAAGCAGATTTTAACTCTGCCCAAGATCTAGCCAAAACTGGTATTGCCGAAATCAATCTTGATGCACTTTTGCCTTATATCAAGTTTGAGCCATCACCCAAACTAAATTTTTCCTATCTGCTCAGGTTGGAACTCTCTGAAAAAAAAATGCAACTCGATAGTCCACTCAAGCTTTTGCAAAAATTGGAAATGACCTACGATAACTCGCGCTGGGGATTGGTAACGCAAAAAGATGCTGAAGAGACCAACTATCTCGATTATTACTCCTATTTCTGGGAAGTTCAACATCGCGACCTGCATCTTATTTTGGGAAAATATCGCATCATGTTGGGACAGGGAATTTTATTTGCTCCCAAGTTGGGAATTTCCAAAAGTGCTGCTGCCACCAGTGTTGGTGGTAATCGCAACCAATTGTTTCGTCCCTATACCAGCTCTTATGAAATTTGGGAATTGCAAGGAGCTGCCCTAGAATGGGATTATCGTAATCTGAAATTTGCCACCTTCGGTTCCTTCAATCAGCTCACAGCCAATCTTGCTGATGGTGTTATCACTTCCTTTGATCAAACCGGAATCCATTTGGATGCTGACAAAAAACATAATGTCGATGAAGTGGTAGCTGGAGCAATCGTCGGCTTGAGCTATCGGGAAAGTAAGATAGATCTCTATTTTGCCAGTCAAAATTTTGATCGGGAAATAGCGGATGACAAGAATAAATATCTGGCTTGGGGTAGCAGTTTTTATCTGCTAACCGGAGATTATCCGTTCTTGGCTGAATATGCTCAGGCAGCCGGGAAACACGCTTTGCTAGTGGGTAAAAAATGGGGAGAAGCTCGCTTGCGCCAACTTCTTCTCTATCGCTATTATCAGGCAGATTTTCCCACCTGGCACGGCAAACCTTTTGCAGCCCAAAACAATTTTGAAAATGAAAATGGACTTTACTACGGGCTTACCTATCTGCCTGCTACTCGCTTCAAAATAAACGCTTACTTTGATTTTTGGCAACATCAAGAACCTCGCTATCTGGAAAAAATGCCGACCAGCAACAGCGAGCAACTTTTGCAAGCCGAGTATAAAATCAATCAGCATAATTTCCGCATTCGCCTGCAACACAAATTTAAAGAGCGACAGATCAATCTGGATGAATCGATGATTCGAGATTTTCAGCGCACCACCTTTAGATTTGATTGGCTAAAAGATCTGGGAAATTTCTCTCTGAAACAGCGCTATGAATTTAGTAGCGAATATCTACCCAATCAGCAGCTCTGGAAAGATGGAGAGCTCTTTTTTTCCCAGCTCCAATACCAGAGCCAGCGCCTACAATTAATCGGAAGAATAGCAGTTTATCAAAGTAAAATTCTGCTCTATATGTATGAAAATAATGTAAGTGGCATTATGCAAAATCGTATTCTTTCAGGAGATGGGATTACTGCTTTTGTGGTGATAAAGGCGCATCTGACCTCAGCCTTGGAAATTCAGGCCAAGCTCTCTGATAATCTAAGTAAAAGCAAGCAGAGGCAATTTACGCTGCAGCTGATCAGTAGCTTCTGATCTCGGGGTCAAAGCTAAATCACAAAAATTAATACTTGAGTAATCTGATCATTACCTTTTTGTTATTGCAATAATTTAAGGCTGTCTCGACGGTAATCTCACCATTTTTTAACAAACGATGCAAATCTTGCTGCATGGTAAACATACCGCGGTTCTTCCCTTCGGTTATCATCTGAAAAATCTCCGAGAGATTATTATTTCTGATCGCTGATTGTACCGAGGGATTTACCGATAAGATCTCTTTGGCCAAGGTCAATTTTCCCTGCTTATTGGGAACCAGCTTTTGTGAAATCACTATATTCAGAGTATCTGCCAAACGATGTCGAATTCTATCCTGTTCGTTGGGAGGAAATTCGGCAATAATGCGATGAATACTATCAACTGCCGAGCTGGTGTGCAAAGTTGAAAATACTTTGTGACCACTATCTGTTACTTCCAAAACTGTAGCCATGGTAGCTGCATCGCGCATCTCTCCCACCACTACCACGTCGGGATCTTGTCGCAAGGCTTCGATGGTTCCACTGCGAAAGCTAACCACATCTTCACCCACTTCCCGATGCGTAACCAAAGCCATGGCCGAATCGTGTACGTATTCTATGGGATTACCCAAAACTATGATATGAGCATCATTTTCGCGATTATTCAAATCTATAATAGAATCTAAAGTAGAGCTCTTGCCCGAACCGGTAATCCCGGTTATCAGTACCAAACCCGATTTTTCATATTTCAAGTTCAGCCTTTTCTCGATTGGAGCTGGGATCCCCAGATCTACAATGGAAAAGAGGGCTTGATTTACCAAACGAAAATTGGCGCAGAGCGTGCTTCGCTCGAAATATACACTGCCCCGAAAGCGGACAGGACGATCTGCTACCGGTAAGTCGATAGAGAGCGCAAAATCTATAGATTTTTTTTCATATAACCTTTCTTTCTGATCTTCCTGCAATAAAGTAAGCAGCATAACAGTGACTTCTTCTACTGTGTATGTCCCGGACTCTGCCGCTGGAGTCTTATGACCATAGATCCGATACCAGACTTTCTGCTGGGCCCGTACGCCACCAATATCCATATCGGAAGCTTTCTTGGATATCATTTGACCCAAAAGCTCTTCCAGAACAGCATAGGCCTCTTCGCTCCACTGTTTGTTCTTGATCATTTTCTCATCAACAGCTTTGCATAGCCAAACGCTACGATAACTTTTTGGAATATCTTCCAGTAAATCATTCATAAATGATAAACTCATTTTTACCCCGTATTTTTTTTTAAAAAGTTCTGATCTTCTGATAATATGTAAACCTTTTTTTTAGATTCTTCCCAATTTTTTTTATTACAGCTGAATCCTAGCTAGCTTGCTTGGCCTGAGGAAGTTTTTTTCCTTCTTCATAACCTGCATATTTACAATGTTTTACGTTTCACCAATTCTGCTTTCAAAGCCTGATATCAGCTCGCTTTGAAAAAAATATTTGACACGAAAACCCCCTCTTCCTACTTTGCCGATGACTTAAATATGAGAGTCAAAAATAAGTGAAATTAAGTGGGCTAGTAACTCAGTGGTAGAGTATCTGCCTTTTAAGCAGAGAGTCGATGGTTCGAATCCATCCTGGCTCACCATTTATATAGTGTCCCGTTCGTCTAGGGGTTAGGATACAAGATTTTCATTCTTGCGACAGCGGTTCGATTCCGCTACGGGATACCAATTTGCACCAAGCATCTGCTTGGTGCATTTTTTTTTGTCTAGCAATTATATCTGCCTCTTTTTCCAAAACGATATTGACAGAAAGAATTTCCCCAAGTTATTTGCTTGAGCAAGCTCTGAATTCTTTATAAGCAGAGTAAAAGATCCCAAAAAGGATAAAGACTTTATGAAATATTTTTCTACTATGATTGCTGCTCTACTGTTTTTGGCCGGTTGTCAGGCAGTTCCTGAGTTTCGGCCTGAGCATGCTTTTGAGCATCTGGAAAAACAGTGTGAGATGGGTCCGCGCCAACCAAATTCTCCCGAGATCGAGATCTGCCGAGAATATATAATGCACGTATTAGCTAAATCTCAGGCAGAAATTATCCGTCAGGATTTTACTGCTACGCTTGCTGATTCCCTCTACCATGGCAGCAATATTATCGGGCAATTTTATCCGCGCCAACCGCGCAGAATTCTTTTGGCAGCACATTATGACACGCGCCCTTGGGCAGATAAAGAGCCAGATGAAGCCAAGCACCAACTACCAATAATCGGAGCAAACGATGCTGCTTCCGGAGTGGCAGTGCTGTTGGAAATCGCGGAGCTCCTAGCTGCCAACCCCCCGCCTGAATTTGGAGTGGATCTGGTATTTTTTGATCTGGAAGATATGGGGAATTATGGCGAAAATGATAATTGGTGTTTGGGCTCCAAATATTTCGCTGAAAACCTGCCAATCAGAATCCCGGAAAAAGCAATTGTGGTAGATATGGTGGGAGATAAAGATCTGAATATTGAGCTGGAACATCACTCTTATCACGATTCTCCGGCTCTGGTAAATGAAATATGGGAGCTTGCCAAAGAACGTGGGTTCGCAGCATTTGAACGAAAAATCGGCAACAGGATATATGATGACCATGTTCCACTTTTGCAAGTAGGCATAGAAGCTGCACTGATCATAGACTTTGATTATCCTTACTGGCACACATTGGAAGACACTCCCGATAAATGTTCGCCTCAATCCCTAAAAACTGTGGGACAAGTTCTACTGGACTTGATTTATCAAAAATGAAAAATCCTCTCAACAAGTTCCTAACTCCGGATGAACAGAAGATTGTACTGTTCTTGCTCTTCTTTGCCTGCTTGGGTCTTTCGCTAAAATTTATCGGCGTTGAGATCAAGGCAGATGAGTCAGAAGCTGATTCTCTTGATTTCAGTCAGGACTACCAGGTGATTTATGATCTGCGCACTGCTACGGGCAAAGAGCTGGAAAACTTACCCGGAATCGGACCCAGCCGAGCCGCTACAATTATTGAATTTCGCCAAAAAAACGGTTTCGCTTCCCGCCAAGATCTGATGCTGGTGAAAGGTATTGGCAAAGCTACTTATGAAAAACTCAAACCCTATCTTGAAGAATTTGGCACTGCCGACGCTAACCCCAACTCTGCTCTGCAAAGCGATCTGATCTTGATTGATCTAAACCGAGCCAGCCTGCATGAACTAACTCTTTTGCCCGGGATCGGGCCAGCCAAAGCGGAACGCATTCTCGAAAAAAGAGCTGAACTCTCCGGATTCCAAACCGCGGAACAGCTACTGGAAGTAAAAGGAATCGGAGCCAAAACTTTGGAAAAACTCAGAGATAAAATTACCATAGGAGCCACTAAATGAGCCCAATGCCCACACTTACCCTTGCCAAGCTCTTCGAGCAACAAGAGCAATATGTAGAAGCTTTAGCCTTGTATCATCTACTCTTCACTAAATTCCAAGACAATAAATTATTGGAAAAAATAGCTGAACTGAAAAACCAAATATTTTCTAATAATGAAGCAGAATATCACAAATTTCTTACCAGTTTATTCCAAGCTGAAGAGAGAGAAAACCTGCAGATTTTACCTCATCAACAGTTTAAGGATTATCAAGCTACCATTGAACAGTTCAAAGAACAGAAGAAAAGCAAACCGAAAACGAATAAAAACACCCACAATAGTTCCCAGCCCGAGCTCTCTGATATCCTGAAACAATTGGATGAAATAGCTCCCGAAAAATTATCAGAAAAAGCAGAAAGCAAGTTCCAAAAACAAGTGAGCGAATTGACAATTGCTGAATTGAAGCAATTGGTTCAGCAATGAGCAAAATCAATTTGAAATCAAATAGCGATAATATCTCAACTTCATATAAATAAAATCAGTTAGGAAGAAAACAAAATGCGAGTAATTGCCGGAAAATATAAAAAATCAAACCTCTTTTCAGTCCCGGGAAAAACTTCCCGTCCCACCACAGATTATATCAAAGAGCTGCTCTTCTCTGTTATCCAAGATTGCCAAGATCAACATATTTTGGATCTATATGCCGGAAGCGGTGGCATCTCTTTTGAAGCACTAAGTCGAGGTGCTAAATTTGCCACAATGGTAGATTTTTCTGATAAAGCTATTAGCACCATGAAGAAAAATATCGCTAAATTGGGCTGCTCGGAAAGCTGCCGCATCCATAAAAAACGGGCTACTTCTTTTCTGCAAAAAACAGAGCAAAACTTCGACCTGATCTTTATGGATCCACCCTATGAAAAAAATCTGGTCAATAAGACGTTGCAGCAGATTGTAGAAAATGAGAGACTCAATCCCGCAGGAAAAGTAATTATCGAGCACTCTTTTCGCGAGCAAGTTGCTGAAAAGTATTCTGCCCAGGTCAGCTATCATAAAAAATGCGGCGAGACAGCGATAACAATTCTGGAATTCTAAAGATTTTTGCATAATCCAGGCTTGACAGCTTCTGTGGAGTATAATCTTTGAAATGAAAAAAGCATATAAGGAATGATGATGAAAATATACAATACCCTAAACAAGCGCAAAGAAGAATTTCGGCCGCTACAACCGGGCCGGGTAAATATGTATGTCTGCGGTCCTACAGTTTACAATTATTTCCATATCGGAAATGCCCGCCCACTGATTTTTTTTGATGTGGTGCGCAACTATCTGCAATATAGTGGCTATAATGTTACCTTGGTCAGAAATATCACCGACATTGATGACAAGCTGATCGAGCAATCTATCCGCGAAGATTTGCCGGTCAAACAGATTGCTGCTAAATATATCGCTGCATTTTATGAAGATTGCCAAGCTTTGGAAATCGCTCCGGCCGATCATCATCCACATGCCACAGAGTATATCGGCGAGATGATAAACCTGATCAAAAGATTAGAAGAAAAAGAGATGGCTTATGCTGAAAATGGTGATGTCTATTTTGCAGTAAATCGAGCCAGTGGATATGGCAAACTATCGGGCAAGAAATTGGAAGATTTGCAAGCAGGAGCAAGAGTGGAAGCAAATCAGCAAAAGCGGCATGCAGCCGATTTCACGCTTTGGAAAAAAGCCAAACCGGGTGAACCGCAGTGGGCTAGCCCTTGGGGCAAAGGTCGTCCGGGCTGGCACACAGAATGCGTTGTGATGTCAGAAAAATATCTGGGTGATACTTTTGATATCCACGGTGGCGGCATCGACCTGGTCTTTCCACATCATGAAAATGAATTGGCCCAAGCTGAAGCACTAAACCACAAACCTCTGGCAAATTATTGGATGCACAACGGATACCTCAATATTGAAGGTAAAAAGATGTCCAAAAGCTTGAATAATTTTTTTACAGCTCGTGATATTTTGCAGAAATATTCTCCCGAAGCTATTCGTTTTTTCTTTCTCAGCAAGCACTATCGCAGCCCGATAGATTTTAATGAGCAGATTATCAACGAATCCGAGCAAGCTGTAAAAACCCTCTATTCCGCTTTAGAAACAGCCGACTACCTCGCTTTCCGAAGCGAAAAGCCGAACTATTCTGCAGCACAGACCTTGCTGAAAAAAGAGTTCGAAGCAGCAATGGATGATGATTTTAATACTGCCAAGGCGATCTCTTCGCTCTACAAAATAGCCAAAAAGCATCTACCAAATTCAGCAGATCATAAAAACTGGGCTCATCTGCTGATCGAGCTGGGCTCTGTTTTGGGCTTTTTCCAAAATATCGAGCAGAAGCTGCAAAAAAATCTGAACGGCACTTCCGAGCAATTGATCGAGCTCTTGCTGAAATACCGTCGACAGGCCAAGCAGGATAAGAATTGGCAATTGGCCGATGCTATCCGCAACGATCTGAAGGCAATCGGCATTGAGCTGAAAGATAGCCCCAGCGGTACAGATTGGAAAATCTTATAAATTTGCCCGGGCTGTGTCGAAAGATTCAGCCTGATTTTTTTGCCAAATACTGCAAAATTTGCAGCAAGCTTAGCAGCTTATTTCCCTTTTAGAAAACTTTTTTGTAGCTGAGTTTTTGGCTCTGAATTTTCCCTGAACCTAATTTTTCTGGCGCAGAAGCAGAAGATATATATTTCTATCTGTCAATTCTTCAGATAAATAGCTTTTATGCTAAACAAATAATTTGACACCTAAACTAAAGAGAAATTTTTTGCATAGCATAAATAGTTCATTAAATTTCGTAACGTGTTGATAAAAATAATTTGACAGAGAAAAGCTAGATATTTTTTCTGTTCAAACACTACAAAGTGCCGATGTGGCTCAACTGGTAGAGCACTCGACTTGTAATCGAGCGGTTGTGGATTCGAGTTCTACCATCGGCACCATTGTGGAGGGGTTCCCGAGCGGCCAAAGGGAACAGACTGTAAATCTGTCGTCGGATGACTTCGGAGGTTCGAATCCTCCCCCCTCCACCATATTTTTATAAAAAAACTCTAATGGACATGTGCGGGAGTAGCTCAACTGGTAGAGCATTAGCCTTCCAAGCTAAGGGTCGCGGGTTCGAACCCCGTCTCCCGCTCCATTTTTTTTATATGGAGCCAATAACTGTATGCTCATGTAGCTCAGGTGGTAGAGCACACCCTTGGTAAGGGTGAGGTCAACAGTTCAAGTCTGTTCATGAGCACCATAACATCATCGCTAGTTTTTTTGCTTTAGGCTCTAAACAGTGATCGTGTTTCATTTTTTATTTATATTAAAAAAACAACTAAAAGAAGAAACAAGCAGCCAAGGAGGAAACGATGGCTAAGGAAAAATTTGTAAGAAGTAAACCTCATGTTAATATTGGAACAATTGGTCACGTTGACCATGGTAAAACCACATTAACTGCGGCTATTACGCTTTATTTAAGCAAGAAGAACGGTGGAGCTTTCCAATCATTCGATAGCATCGATAATGCTCCCGAAGAGAAAGAGCGTGGCATCACTATCGC
>JAWOEN010000033.1:0-9178 GCA_046482725.1 Cloacimonadales bacterium (SeqCode) | reverse complement strand
GCGATAGTGATGCCACGCTCTTTCTCTTCGGGAGCATTATCGATGCTATCGAATGATTGGAAAGCTCCACCGTTCTTCTTGCTTAAATAAAGCGTAATAGCCGCAGTTAATGTGGTTTTACCATGGTCAACGTGACCAATTGTTCCAATATTAACATGAGGTTTACTTCTTACAAATTTTTCCTTAGCCATTTTTCCTCCTAAAAAAAGATCTAAAATCCTGTCGTTGCAGGATTTGCATTACAGTGGCTGGTTTTTTTTGCCACCTTTTCTGGCTTAATGAATGCCTAAATTCGTCTCCCCACTTTATATGTCAAACAGTTTTTTTTATGAAGCTTATTTTACTAATTTAGAATAACTTAACCCTGAGTCGACCCCACTAAGATCTGCCGGTTTTAAGCGGCAGTTTTGATTTGTTCATTCTCGCTCGCTTCGACTGCTGCTAGCAGCTGATTTACTCTTTCGTATCCTACCGGCTATACCCGATAAATTATCTGAGACGATTGAACCAGCCACCCAGAATATCATGCAATTCGATCGCAGTTTGCGGAAAAAATGTTTTGGCCGGCACGGTTTCGCAAAAATATTTACCATAGCGCTTCTTCTGAATTCTGTTATCCAAAACCAAGACAATGCCACGATCAGTTTTATGCCGAATCAAGCGCCCAAAGCCTTGCCGATAGCGCAGAAGTGCGTTCGGCATCATATAGTGCATAAAGGAATTTTTGCCTTCAGCTTCCAATTTTTCCAAGAAAGCTTCCACGATCGGATCCGAGGGCACCATAAAGGGGATTTTGTACAAAATCAGCAGCGAAAGTGATTCGCCTCGCACATCCACACCTTCCCAAAAAGAGCTGGTTCCCAGCAAGACAGCATTCTTTTTTTCCTTAAATTCCTGTAGCATTGCATTGCGGCTAATGCCTTTACCCTGAGCCAAAAGTGTAATATCTGCCGCCTGCAGATCTGCACTGAGGTTTTCGTAGCAAAAGTTTAGATCTTTGTAAGAGGTGAACAAAATCATGGTTCCGCGCTTGGCTACTTTTACCGCATCCTTGATGATCTGCAGACTTTGCAGCGCAAAATATTTATCTCGGGGTTCAGGTAAAAATCCACTCACCACCACTTTGGTTTGTTGCAGAAAATCAAAGGGAGATTCCACCACCAGCTCGCGCACAAATCCCGCTTCCAAAAGATCCAAACCCATGCGATTGGCAAAGTATTTGAACTTGCCACGAATCGCCATGGTAGCCGAAGTGAAAACGATCGAGCGCACCTTTTTATAAAGAGTTTCATGCAGTACCTCATTCACATCCAAAGGTGCCAAATTTAGCATGCCGGCCGGATAATCGCTATCATTGATCTGCATCGCTTCCATCCAGTAGGCAGATTTTTTCATGTCAGGATTAAATAAGCGGCCCAGGTTTTCATAGATCTCGGCAATGCGGTCGATCGTGCCGCTGATATTATCAAGATTTTTATCATACTCCACAAATAGCTTACTGTTCACACCCGAAAGGATATTGTGCATATTCATCACTTGCCCGGAGAGCTTTTCCAAAAAACTCAAGACTTCCGAAATATAACGCGCCAAAAAGGGATAATCATCTGTATCGCGTACCCGCAATTTGCCATAGCTCCCCTTCTCTTTGACCACCCGTGCGATCTGACTAAAAAAGAGCTTGAACAATTCCTGATTTTCTTCGATCAGATATTTGGCTTCTTCGATCTTATCATCCAACAATTTTTGCTGATCGTAGCGGCTCTTTTTATTAGCAGCCTTCAGATTGATCAACATACCGCTCTGGTATTTGCCGCGAGTGGAATAGACCTGATTGAAAAAGCTGGTAAAATCGGCATAACTAAACGAGATCCCCAATTCGGCCGAAGCTAATTGCGGCAGGTTGTGAGCCTCATCGATCACCAATTGATCATACTCGCCCAAAGCTCCATTTTCCGATTGCAGATCTGCCAACATCAGATAGTGGTTGATAATCACCAGATTGGAGGCTTCCGCTTTTTTGCGCACATCCATCAAGAAACATTGTTTATAGTAGGGACATTTTTTGCCGGAACAGAAATGACGATCAGCTACCAATTTTTTCCAGGCACCCAGATCTCGTTTGGGATTGTAAGAATTATTCTCGGAGATATCACCGGTTTTGGTGAAATATTTCCAAACCACCAGATTCAGCAAGCCTCTGGTCTCAAAGGGAGTAATCACGCGCTGCAGATTGATGGTGAGCTCGGCCCACTTGCGCGAGCAGAGATAATTGCCTCTACCCTTGAGCAAAGTCGCCCGAAATGGCACATTCACGCACTCTTTTAGTAGCGGTAGATCTTTGTAAAATAGCTGCTCTTGCAGATTTTTGGTATTGGTGGAAATTATCACTTTGCTATTATTTTTATTGGTATAGAAGATAGAAGGCACCAGATAAGCCAAAGATTTGCCTACTCCGGTTCCCGCTTCCACCAAGAGATATTCTTCCAAACCAAAATTGCGCTCGATCGCTTTGGCCATCTCGATCTGTCCTGTCCGCAATTCATAATCTTCGAACTTGGCTTGCAGCAATCCCGCAGCGCCAAAAACTCCATCCACATCCACCTCTTCCAGCGCTACCTTGTGCTCGATATAATTGCGATTATGAAAATCTATCCGGCCTTGGGGCTTTTTATTGAGTAAAACATTTTTCTTCTGAAAATCTATGACGCGACGCAAAAAATGACGCACCGGCAGCTCACCGTAATCGGCTATTTCCCACAAAAAATTGTTGGTAGGCAGATCTATTTTGTCTTCGATAAATTGCAATATACTTAGCAATATCTTTCCGGTAGCTTCAGCATCATAATAGGCCCGGTGAGCTCGCGAAAGATCGATCTGAAAATATTCGGCAATTGTGCCCAATTTATGATTCACCGCCACCGGCAGATAGATGCGACTCAGATCCAAAGTGTCTACTATCATATTGTCGATCTCGGGCAGATTGCAGCTGAGCAATTTGCGATCAAGAAAGCCAATATCAAAGCTGGCATTATGACAAACCACGATATCATCTTTCAGATATTCTTTCAGCTGAGATAACGCTTCCGGCAAATTGCTGCCACCGGCCAATTGCTGATCTGTGATGTGAGTAAGCTGCTTGATGAATTCCGGAACTGCTTTTTGCGGCTTGATAAAGCTGGAAAATTGGTCTATCACTTCGCCCTGCTGAAAACGGATCGCGCTGATCTCGATTATCTAATTTACTTTTGACCTGCTCAGATCTCAGCTACTACTGGAGACTACCCCAAGTCCATCCCAAAATCAACTGATGCGACTGATTACTTAAGCTTACCGGCGCTTCCGCACCATAGGTGGGAAAAGAGATCGACTGCCAACCCAAGGCAAAACGATATTCCAAATTAAGCTTCCACCCACCCAGATAAAATTTCCAAACCAAGCCGTAGAGTAGAGAAAAATCAAATTCATCGATCATATCTAGTTCATAAGATTCGCTCAGCAATAACTCATCATCGCCAAATTCCACTCTGCCGCTTAGATCATATTGCGAATCCAGCAAGTAGGAAAATGAAAATCCTCCCACGCTCCAAACTGAATTTTTTCCCAATTCTATTAGCCTCAACTGCAGCAAAAGCGGTAGTTCCAAATAGGCCAAATCATAGAGCACATCCAGCTGCACCGGCTGTTGCAGATGCTCGATATCCTGACGCGAACCTTTACGCGAATAAAGCAACTCGTTTTGAATCGCAAAATTTTCCGTCACCTGATGCTGAAGATAAAAACCCGCCTGATACGCCAACTTCCGCTGAATCTTTACTTTATACTCAGGCGCTTGTTGAGGTACACCATAACCGGTAGCCAAACCAGAGCCAACCCGCACTCCCCATACCGGAGATTCGGCCCAAACCAGCGGGGCAGACAGTAAACAAATTAGCAATAATAGTTCTTTCATAACTCTCCTATTTCTGATCAGTATCTGCTGGTTTAGATTTACTCAGCTCATGCCCTATTTGACGCTGCAATAAAAGATAAATCGCCAAAACCTCCAAAGCCACTCCCAGCGAGACCCAGCGTCCTAACTGATAATACAAGATTGTACTTCCAATCAAAAAAATCGCAAAGATTAAACTATTGATTATTCTCTCTTTTACTAACATAAAAAACCTCCTAGGTTCGCTATCTCTGAACTTTTGCCAGCTACTAAATCAGCTTGAGTAAATATCATTTTTGCCAATTATCGCTGTCAATCGATTTGTCACCAACGACCCAAGAATCAGCTTAGCTGCCAACAAACAAAGTTGCTAATTGCCGCAAAATCTCAGGACCAGAGTTTTCTCTTTTTGCAAGTAGCGACTTTCGCTTTTTTAGGTCTTTTTTTATCAGCAACTAATCTATCTTTAAACTGAGTAGGCTGTATGAATTGACAAATAGCTGAGCTATCTAAACTTTTGCTATAGTATTGTTTTGAAAATGATATTTGTATTTTTAAAGCAAATAGTTTGGGAGTAATATTGGAGATAAAAACTCGGGATGGTCAGGCGCATGGTAAAAAGAGAATTGCTGAAAGTGGAGACAGTATTACAGTTGATAATTATCCCTACATTTGTACTATATTACCAAAACAGGAACGAGCTAAGTCATGAGCCATTAGTTGATTTAGGTTTTTAAAGAAGAGAAGTGAAATGAAAACTATAACCAAATTCACCTAACAGCCGTGTCGTCAGTAGGTTCGGTCAGTGCATTTTTCCTTCCCGACAAGTCGGGACGGTTCAGGGTTTGGGTTGGTTGTTTTGGCGTGATCATTCTGTTCCCGCCGTATACACCAACAATTAAGCTACTTTTATAGACTGAAAAAAACCTCAGCATTATAGTGTTTTAGATAAATATACAGTTAAGAAACTTGAATTAGTTAAGAGAGAAACCCTCAGTCTAATGAGAAATTGTCACGACTTTTTCTCATTACGCTGAAAAATTGTCGTAAATTTAATGACTCAATCTGCTCAAAAATTTTATGCCCGACTCAAAGCGAACTCCCGCTGCAATTTTTTCATTTTTCAGATTAAACACGACCTGAGTTGCCGGAACTGCTAATCTATCTCGGAAATAGAGCAAATTTTTGGCAGGTTTATCATCAGATAGTTTAACTTCTATCAATTGAAGTAAGTTATCATCTTCAGCTAAACAAAAATCTACTTCTCGCTTATCTTTTGTCCGCAGAAAATGCAGGTTCAACTCCCGCCCTCGAAGATCTTGTTCACCATAAACATGCTTCAAAAGGCTCAAAGCAACCAAATTTTCCGCTTTTATACCATCGTCTCCCTTTACCAGCCCCGTATCGTAAAAATAGATTTTTGCATCTTTCTTGAGGGCTCGTGAGATATTCTTATGATAAGGATGGACTTTGAAAATGATAAACAAGGACTCTAGTATATCGACATATTTCGTTACCGTATTTGCTGAAGTTCCGATATCTTCTGCTAAAGAACTAAATGAAATCTTGGAACCTACTCTATTTCGTAACAGCTCTAGCAGTGTGTACATACTTCTAAAATCTCTGATTTTTTCAAAATCAAGAATATCGTTACGAATCATTCCATCAACGTACTGTTTCCTCCACCTTTTTATATCTGTTTCAGAATCTGCCAGAAATGGCTCCGGATAACCACTACTAAAGATAAAATCACGCCAATTTCTACCAGTATTTCCTATCTCTTTGTATGAAATAGGCATCAATCTAAAACTAAAAAATCTCCCTGATAAAGCATCACCACTTTTCCTGAAAGTATCTAATCTAGCGCTTCCGGTCACCAATATATTCTGATCTTTCGGTTTTGTGTCATAAACTCCTTTTAGGTAGTTTTTCCATTTTTCCATTTTATGTATTTCATCAAAGATTATCAGATCAACTTCCGGAAACCAACTTTGGTTTATTATTAGCTCTCTATCACTTAGGTTATCGTAATTGAGATACAGACTATTGGAATATTCAGTAGCTATTTTTTTTGCCAACCAAGTCTTACCCACCTGTCGCGGACCAACAATAAAAACCATTTTTTTCTTTAAGTCTCTTGCTATTTGATTTTCCAAATACCTATCCATAATTACTCCTTTTATTATGCGCCATATTCTCAGTCTAATGAGAAATTGTCACGACTTTTTCTCATTACGCTGAAAAATTGTCAGATTATTTTCTGTGACTTACAGATCAATAGATCAATATTCTAAAAAATATCTCTTATCAAAAATCTAGTGATCTATGCGCTATAAGTTTATTTTGGGAAGAGCGAAGCAGAAGAAATTTTCTAGAAAGTTATTATCCTAAAATTGCAGCTCGATAAAAGATAGCTGGACAAATAGTCACTTCTAAGATTTGTTTCTGACAGTTATAGATTACGATAGAAGCGAGACAATGTATTGCTTCTTTAGAATTACAACAAATAAAGAGCAGTCAAATCTAGAGGTGAAAATGGATGAACGATAAATTTAAAGCTAAATATTGCCGCGAATCAAAGCATTTAGCGAGTTGGGATTACTCATCTGCAGGATCTCATTTCATCACAATTTGTACCCAAAATCGCATTGATTGGTTTGGAGAAATTGAGGAGGACATGAATTTAACAATGGGTGAATATGTGGTAATGCCAAATCATTTCCATGCCATCTTAATCATTGCTGAAAATATTTATAATCAGCAGGAACGCAAGGCCTGGCGTTCTGGTTCGAAAAATTAATCTCTTTAGCAGGTAGATCTAAAGAGCGTTCACGATTTTTTTTATCTGTTCTAAAGATGGTGAGCGAAGATGAAAAGCTGAAAGAACAGGATAGGAGGGTGTATTCATGGCAAATATCATTATCTGTGCCGACGGTACTTGGAATCGACCGGAAGAGGATGTGGAGAAAGATTTTCCCACCAATGTTTTAAAATTGGCACGTGCTATCGTGCCGCAAGCTGGGACCAGCCAGCAGCATGTCTTTTACGATTGGGGTTTGGGCTCCTATCACAATAGTCTCAGCGCGGGAGCAACGGGGCGCGGAATTCATAAGAACATCTTAGATGGCTATCGCTATATCGTGCAAAATTATGCTCCGGGTGATCAGATCTATCTCTTTGGTTTTAGCCGAGGCGCTTATACAGTGCGGGCGCTGAGCGGTTTGCTGAATAATTGTGGGATCTTGCAGCGCTCGCAAGCGCGCTTGATAGCCTCAGCTTGGAAAATCTATAAAAATCCCACGGCAAAATTCAAACCGAGTGGTCAGGCAGCTCAAAAATTTCGTCGGCAATATTGTCATCCCGCACGTCAGGTGCATTTCATCGGAGTTTGGGACACGGTCGGCGCTTTGGGCATACCGTTTAGTTTGCTGGGGCTTCTGGATAGTAAAGATGAATTTTACGACACAAAGATGGGCAGCAATGTGGAGATTACCCGGCACGCTTTGGCTATCGATGAAAAGCGGCAAGATTTCGAGCCCACAATTTGGCAAACGCGGCCGGGCGTGGATCTGAAGCAAGTTTGGTTTGCCGGAGTACACGCCGATATTGGCGGCTCTTACCCACCTGACAAGCAAACTGGCTTTCGGGCAGCTGATCTTCCCCTAAAATGGATGCTCGAAGAAGCAGCCGCTGCCGGATTGCAGATCGAACCACATCTTACCAACTCTTTAGCCAAGGCTGGCTTGGGCCAGCTGCACAACTCGCGTCAACATATTTATCGCTTCAAGTCGCCTCGCCATCGAGCTTTGCAGATCAAAAATATCCCCACCAAAATTCATCCCAGCGTGCAACAGCGTTATCAAGCAGATCCTCATTATCGTCCGCCGCAACTAAAGAAATTGGTGGAAGAAATTGGCTGGGAAGAGCTGGAGGTAGGCTGTTAACACCATCTAAATATAGCTGATCAGCTAACTTGTAAGTGCAATGGAAATACGATTGCTCTCTTGCTGCCTACTTTCTCAAACAACAATTGTATTTCCATTTTTTCACTATTATCTCTCTGCCGCAAAAAAGAGTCAAAACAGATTTCAAAACAAAAAATATAGTTTTGAAAAAATTATGGAGGATTAGATGAAAATCAAGAAAATTGGTCTTATCAGTAAAGATGAAAAAGGCATGTTTATCAAGTTGGAGCAAGAATATATCCCCGGATTATTAGAAATCGAGGGCTTTAACTTTCTCACAATTATCTGGTGGGGGCATCTTTATGCTGAAGATAAATATCGTTCCCAGCTGCTCATTCCCAAACCCTATGTCAAAGGACCCGAGACAATAGGAGTTTTTGCCACACGCTCTCCGCTGCGGCCCAACCCGATTTGTATTTCCAATATCCCGGTCAGGGAGATTGATAAAGAAAACGGTAAAATCTACACTTACTATATCGATGCTGAAGTGGATACACCTGTCTTGGATATCAAGCCTTATTATCCTTGTTCGGATAGGATTAATTCTGCTAAAACCCCAAACTGGAATGCGCATTGGCCCAAGAGTTTCGAGGAGGCAGCCGGATTTGATTGGGAAAAAGAGTTCAACTTTTAAGCTTGCTTGCTGCCTAACAAAAGCTCTTAGCCAAGGCTCTGTTCTAGTTAAATCGGAAAAAAATATTCTCGATATTCATCACGTTCACACTTGGTATGCAGGTGAGAAAACAATCTGTTTCAAAGTTCCTGTTGTTTGGGTTGATTTACTCATCTGGCATACTCAGACGATTTTGGAAAATATCGAGCAAGTTCTAAAAAACAAATATGGCATCAACCATGTCACAATTCAATTTCAAAGTGATAAAGCAGAGTCTTGTTGGGAGATTTTTTAGGCTCGAGGCTAGATTTTTGGTAAACTGCTGAGCAAGATCTATGAAGCAAAAGCAATCAATACAAGAGATCAGATATGACGCTGGTAGATGGAATCGATTCTTACGAAAGCTTTTGAATGTTAAGGTTATGGAAACATTGTGAGTTGTCCCTCAGTTCGCGTTAACTATAATAAAAGCCATGGAAAAGTAATTATCCATAACAAAATTGATATCTTACTAATTTATTATAATCATGACTTCCCAATTACGCCATAAAAGAAAAATCTTAGTAAGTCTTCCGATTGTTCATCTACAGAAGAGTAAAAACTACTATACTCTTTATCACTCATGACATCAACAAAAACTCTCTTAAATAAACAGAGTAACTTATCAGCGGT
>JAWOEN010000162.1:0-22575 GCA_046482725.1 Cloacimonadales bacterium (SeqCode) | reverse complement strand
AAAATCTTCTCAAGTTAATATTTCAGTTTTCAATATTAAAGGGCAGAAAGTTATTACATTAACGGATAGATTCATTGAAAAAGGAATTTATAACTTCCATTGGAGCGGAGTTGATAATAATAACAAGCAGGTATCAAGTGGACAATACTTAGTTAAACTAAGCATAAATGGTACAGGAAAAGCAGTTGAGAAGTGTATTTTGCTGAAATGATTCAATCTCACCAGCCTGAGAGTTTTCTTGGGCTGATATTTCTGTTTTGAAAACAGGTAGCTAACATTGCTATAACCTTTACTTGCGCAACACAAGCCCACCCTTATTAAAAAAAAGGACAGCCAAAATGAAGAAATCAAAACTGTATAAAATCCCCAGCTTAGCATCGATGCTTGTTAAGCTGCAAGCAGGTCGTCTATGAGTAAAATAATCAAGCGAATTTTCCGGAAATTCTCCTCATTATCTCAGACTAATCAAGATAGTGATTATGTTAAATTTACTCCCATAATCCAGACAGCCGATATGAATAAAATAATGCTAGCTAAAAGCATATTGCAAAATGCTGAGATTTTTTATAATGTGAAAAATGAAAATCTGCAAAATCTGTTTGCAGTTGGTCAATACTCTACAAGTATCAATCCCTTGATCGGTCTGATGGTAATTGAGGTGCCTGCCGAACAAGCAGAGGCGGCGTACACTTTGTTGAAGCCCTTATTTGAGCCGGAGCAGGCTTGATTTTCGCCTGAGAAATCTACCGGCGTTTGGGCTGCATGGCTGTCTGCTGTGATAAGCGGCGCTGCGCCTGCCAACCAAAAAACCGACTCCTCAATTAGAGAAGTCGGCAACTGACTATTTTTAGTTTAGCGCTCCACCTTTTTACTTCAGCAATCCATCGCGGCGCAGAAGCGCTTCTGCATCTGGTTTGCGTCCGCGGAAAGCTTCATACAACTCCATGGGATGTTTGGTATTACCGCGAGCTAAGATATTATCGCGGAAAGAGGCAGCGGTTTCTGAATTGAAAATTCCATCTTCCAGAAATTTCTCAAAAGCGTCAGCTTCCAAAACTTCCGCCCATTTATAAGAGTAATATCCTGAGGAATAGCCGCCGGCGAAAATATGCGCAAAGGCGGTGGAACTGTTTTTCTTGTCGTTGGGTGGATAGAGGCGAGTCTTCTCGGTGACTTCAGCTTCGAATTTGGCCACATCTTCGATCTGAGAAGGATCCTGAGCATGCCAAGCCATATCGAGCAAGCCGAGTGAGATCTGACGAATATTGTTCATGCCGGCGTGAAATTTTTGCAATTTCTTCACCTTCTCGACCAATTCTGTGGGAATCACTTCGCCGGTTTTATAATGTTTGGCAAAGAGGTTGAGAGCTTCTGTTTCTGTCAGCCAATTTTCCATAATCTGCGAGGGCAGTTCTACGAAATCCCAATAAACGTTGGGGCTAGCCAGAGCAGTGTATTTACAATCGGAAAGCAGAGCGTGCAGCGCGTGTCCAAATTCGTGGAAAATAGTTCTCACTTCGTTCAATCTGAGCAGAGCCGGGCTGGTATCTGTGCTGGCGGTAAGATTTGCCACAATGGCGACATGCGGTCTTTTGACCTCACCATGTTGCAAGCCTTGGCTGCGGAAAGTAGTCATCCAGGCGCCGCCTCTTTTGGTAGCGCGGGGATGCAGATCTACATACAATAATCCCACAAAACCATTTCCATTGGAGACTTCAAAAGTTTTTACCTCTTCGTGATAAACCGGAATATTATCTACCTGTTTGAAATCGAGATCATACATTTTTTTGGCGATTGTAAAGACGCCCGCGATCACATTTTCTGCTTTGAAATAGGGACGCAATTTTTCTTCGTCAAAATCAAATTTTTTCTGTTTCAGTTTTTCTGTATAGTAAGCAGCATCCCAAGCTTGCAATTGCTCGAGCCCATCGATTTTTTGGGCAAATTCGGCCAATTCTTTTACTTCAGCTCGGGCCGGTTCGATAGCAGCGTTGTAGATCTTATCCAAAAATTCGTTCACAGTTTGGGGATTTTTGGCCATTCTCTCTTCCAAGGTATAATCGGCATGCGTTTTATAGCCCAAAAGTTGAGCGCGTTGGAAACGATAATTGGCAATTTTTTTCAGGATTTCCTGATTATCATATTTATCTCTGAAAGCCCGCGAGCCGAAAGCATTGCTGATCTCTTGGCGCAATTGGCGATTATCGGCGTAGGTAAGAATCGGTAAGATGCTGGGGAATTGCAGATTGAAGAGCCAGCCGGAATCTTTGCCGGCTTTTTTGGCGGCAAAGGCTGCAGCTTCCAAAGCTGATTCCGGTAAACCTGATAACTCCGCTTTATCGGTAATGTGCAGCTCATATTCGTTGGTAGCATTTAGCACATTATTGGAAAATTGCGGACTAAGCTTGGACATCTCTTGATTGATCTGGCGTAATTGCTGCTTATCTTCCTCATTCAGGTTGGCGCCGTTGCGCACAAATGATTTGTAGGTTTTTTCCAACAAACGCATTTGCTCGGCATCCAAACTCAGCTGCTCTCTTTTATCATGTACATCTTTCACTTTTTGGAAAATAACCGGATCCAACATAATACTGGAAGAAAAGTTTGATAGTTTGGGAGCAATCTCTTGGGCTAAAGCTTTGAATTCATTATCAGATTCCATGCCCATCAAATTGAAGAAAATAGTAGTTACATAATCCAAAAGTTCGCTGGCATCTTCCATCGCCACAATAATATTCTCAAAATTTGCTTCAGCTTTCTCATTTTTGATAGCAGCAATATTCTCTTCAGCTTCTTGCAAAGCAACCTCTACGGCTGGCAAAAAGTGTTCTGTCTTAAATTCGTCAAAGGGAAAGGCTTCATACTGGCCTACACGTTTACCACTAAGCAGTGGATTTTTTTTGATATCTGTCATATCGTTGATCTCCTTGTATCTTATTATCAATAGCATACACGCACTTTATATCTGCTTACACTGTCAAGTATTTATGCCCGTTGGGATCTCTGCTTTCTTCTGCTGACCCGATAATCTTATGGACAGAATAGTTGCTTCTAACAGTTTAGCAAAAAAAAATCTGTGAGGTTAGATGAAACTGAATGAATTGGAGAAACGTACCTTTATCTTGCTTTTGATTGCTTCTGTTTTCAATGGCTTGGTACTCTCTGCTTTCAAAACCCACGAGATCGTGGCCAAAAAAGCTTTGGATGCGCTGGATTGGCAGATCACCTTATTGGTAATGCTTTGGCCTTTATCCAATCTTTTCTCGCTCTGGTGGGGAAAGCTGCTAGAACATGCCAATTCGCTGAAGAAGTTTTTCCTGCTCACCGGGTTTGTGGGCAGACTTTCGCTTTTGGCAATGCTTTGGGTCACCAATTATTATCAATTTTTCTTTATCATGCTGATCCTCTTCTCTTTCAATGCCCTGATTAGTCCGGCTCAGAATTCTATCTATCAAAACAATTTTTCTACTCATAATCGAGGTTTGATCTTTGGTTTAGTTTCCAGTATCGGCACCTTGAGTTTGATCATTGCCAGCTATTTTGCCGGTAGGCTACTGGATATCGATAGCGATAACTTTCGGCTGATTTTTGCCCTGATCGCCATAGCCGGCTTGCTCTATTCGCTGGTGATGGCAATGATAACAGTGGATAAACCGCGCATTCCCTATGAGAGCCGGCATCATCTGCGCGAGATATTTATCAAGCCGATCAGCAAAGGTTTCAGGCTTTTGCAACACAATCATGATTTTCGCTGTTTCCAGAGAAATTTCTTTCTCTACGGCATCGGCTACCTGATAATTTTGCCCGTTATCCCGGCCTATCTGGTCGATACCATGCAGATGAATTATTCCGAGATTTTTCTGGCAAAATCTATCTTGGCAGAATTTGGCATCCTGCTCTTTGCACCTCTGGCCGGAAAAATTTCCGGAAAGATAAATCCGGCTCATTTTAGTTTCATCGCCTTCTCTGCCTTGGGTATCTATCCCCTGATTTTGATAATTTCCAGTTTCCTGCCGATTTTAATCTGGGCCAAAGCTCTGGTCTATTTTGCCTTTTTCCTCTTTGGCATTGCGATGAGTATGATCTTGGTGAGCTGGAATATCAGCAGCATCTTTTTTGCTGGCGATAATGATGTCTCGATGTATCAGAGTGTGCACGTTACGCTCACCGGAATTCGCGGCTTGCTGATTCCACCTTTGGGTCTGCTGATTTTTCGTTTGATAGGAATCAGAGCAGTCTTTCTCGTTTCGTCTATCATGCTGTTTTGGGGCGCTGGGCTCAGCCTGAAATTGTATTTTAAGATGGACAAAAAAACCTGGAATCTTAATAAGCACTTGCAGAAAGTTCTTAGCTTCAAACGACGTGGAGTAGGATAATCTTTCTGAATAAAAGGAGAAATTGATGAAAAAGTGGTTAATAATTTTTTGGTTTTTGGCAGCTTCGCTAACCGCAAATATCCAGATAACTTTTGATTCTGCAGCCCAGAGCGAAGAGATCAGAACAACTGAGATTGGCGAGATAGCCTACTTCAATATCAATGAGCTTGATAAAATTTTCAAGGCCTCGATCAGTTCAGATTTATTGGAACAAAGATTATATATCTATATGTACGAAGCGCAGATTACCATTTTGTTGGATTCCTCCTACCTTTTATTTATGGGAGAGATTTACAATTTTCAACATCCACTGCTGCTCCAAGAGCAAAAATATTATCTGCCGACCAATTTTATCACCGAAATCTTACCTGATCTTTTCCCGGCCAAAATCAACAGTAGTGGCAACCTGATCCAAGCTACTGTTCCTCAGGACAATAGCATCCGCCGCATCGTGATCGATCCCGGACATGGTGGCAAAGATCCCGGTGCTGTGGGATATTCTAGAAAAACCTATGAAAAAGATATCACCCTCAAAGTTGCCCAAAAATTAAAAAATCATCTGGAAAAAAACCTTGAGGTGGAAGTCTATCTCACCCGCTCACGTGATGAATTTATCTCTTTGCAAGCGCGCACAGAATTTGCCAACCAAAATGAAGCTGATCTTTTCATCTCTTTGCATTGCAACGCTCATCGAAATTCCAAAGCCAAAGGCGTGGAAGTTTACTATCTCTCCACTGCTACCACCGACGAAGCCAGAGCTGTGGAAGCATTGGAAAATTCGGTGGTCTACGATTTTGAAGGTGGTGAAGCTGCTGTACAACAATATAATGACCTGGAATTTATCTTGGCAGATATGGCTCAGAACGAGCATCTGGAAGAGAGCTATAAATTATCCACTTATCTGCAAGATAATCTGGTTTTGAAAACCCAAAATTATGATCGTGGTGTGAAGCAGGCAAATTTTTATGTGCTACGCGGCGCTTATATGCCGGCAGTCTTGATCGAGATCGGATTTTTGAGTAATCCCGAAGATGAGAAAAAACTAAAAACAGAACAGTATCAGAACAAGGTAGTTCAATCGATTTACGAAAGCGTGAAATTATTTAAACTAAAATATGACACAATGCTCTGAGCTCAGCTTTCCGATCTTCTTCTATAATCAGGAAATGACGCTCTTAAGCTAACTGTCCAACAGATAGACAATTACTGTACACAGAACCTAGATATTGAGCAGCTTGCTTGCTGTTATCAATCAGGATAAAAATATCGATTTAGACAAAACAGTTACACCACCCCAGATATTATCCAATATTCAAGATATTATTTTTCAATAGCTTACAGATAATGAATGTCATTAATTTAAAAAATATTTTGACAGGAAATCTCGCTAACTTTTTCTGACATCGATTATTAAATTGATACTGAAGAATATTTCAGGATCACTTAGATAAATAATTAGAAAAAAATATAAAAAAGAAAAACGGAGGATGTAATGCCAAATCACAAATCGTGTGACAAAAGACTTCGCCAAGAAGCGAAGCGTTCAGCTAGAAATCATTATGTGAAAATGACAATCAAAACACTTGAGAAGAAGATGAAGAGCGAAATGCCGGTAGAAGACAAACAGAAATTGTTGGATGAAGTATATTCCAAGCTGGATCGAGCAGCCAAAAAACGTACTATCCACCCTCGTACTGCAGCCCGCAGAAAATCTCGTATTGCCAACCACTTCAATAAAGAACTGGCTGAAGCTAAATAAATAGAGTATTACTCGATCTCTAGGCAGACTAATTAGTCTGCCTATTTTTTTGTACACACAGGAGAACATTTTATGTATGATACTAACCTATTGATTGCTGCCGGGCTAATTTTGCTTCTGCTAGTGGCAGTGATATTTTTCATTATAAAAAAACGCAAAAACAGAGTTACTAGTAGCCAACCTGCTGATCTGAAGCTAAAATTATCCAAAACCAAAAACGGTATTTTGGGCAAGCTGGCGGAAATCGTCAAGCTGCGGGGCAAAGTAGATGAAGATCTGTTGGATGATCTGGAAGAGATGCTGATAAAATCTGATATTGGCGTGGAAACCAGTGTAGAGATTATCGATCAATTGCGACAAAAAGTTCGCACCGATCAGATCGTTGATGTGAAAGAGATCCAAAATAGATTGAAGAGCATCATCCGCTCTTTATTATTGGCGGATTATGCTGATAGCAAAGAACATTTCCAGCTCGATCAGGCTAAGCCTTTTATCTTTTTATTTGCCGGTGTAAATGGAGTGGGCAAAACCACTACGATCGGAAAATTGGCCAAGCGCTATACCAAAGCCGGGCTCAAGGTAAGATTGATCGCAGCAGATACATTTCGAGCAGCTGCTATCGAGCAACTGACGATTTGGGCTGAGCGGGCAAATGCTGAGATCACCAAACATCAACATGGTGCTGATCCAGCTTCTGTAATTTATGAAGGTGTGATGAAGGCTGTGAAAGAGCAAGAAGATGTAGTGCTGATAGATACAGCCGGCCGCCAGCATACCAAAGTAAATCTGATGAAAGAGCTCAGCAAAATTATCCGCACTATCCAAAAAATAGTCCCGGACGGACCGCATGAGACGATGATGGTGGTCGATGCCACCACTGGACAAAATGCTATTGAGCAGAGCAAATTATTCAATGAAGCTGCCAAGCTGAGCGGCTTGGTCTTGACCAAACTGGATGGCACAGCCAAAGGTGGGATTGTTATTGGCATCAAGCATCAGCTGAATATTCCGGTAAAATTGATCGGAGTCGGCGAGCAAGAGGCAGATCTGCGAGATTTTGAGATAGATGATTTTATCGAGGCTATTTTTGAGTAGATAAAAAAACATTATGACTGCAAAAACGGGAATTGCCGATTGTGACAATTCCTGTTTTTTTTATTCACTTTACAATTATTTGCAATTTCAGAAAATTATCAAAGCAAAATAAAAATTAGGAAATTGGCATGAAAAGAGCAATATTAGTAGTATTGATAATTTTAATTATCGCTTTGGCGGTGGGCTATTATCTGATCTCGTTGGAATCGGAAATAAACCGGCAAAAGATCTGGTCAGCTGTCTCGGTGGGAGTGAATATCATCTTTGCTCTTACCATTATCACAGTAATTTTCACTGTTGTGATGGGCAATAATGAACCGATCTTTACGATTGCCTGGTTACAAATACTAATTTTCCTACCTGTGGTGGGCTTTATCCTTTTTCTGATGTTTGGCATCAACTATCGCAAACGCAAGATGTTTCGCAAGAAAGCTGATCTTGATCTCAGCCAGCTAAAAAATTTTCGCTCTTTGTTACATCAACAAAAAAGCCTCAAATTTCATGATTTCAAAATAGAAAATCTAACCCAGTCGCATATCGTAAAATTACTCTACCGCAACAATCACTCTTTTCTGACAATCAACAATCAGGTGCAAACATATCATGATGGAGCCACAACCAATCGCCAAATTTTTGAGCAATTGCAACAAGCTCAAGCTCATATTCATCTGGAATATTTCTCTATAAATAATGATCAGACCGGCTTGGAATTGCAAAAAATCCTGATCGCCAAAGCCAAAGCTGGTGTCGAAGTGAGGCTGATCTATGATGCTGTAGGCTGCTGGAAATTGCGCAAAAAATATTTGCAGCCACTGCGGGATAGTGGCGTGCAAGCTATTGCCTTTTTACCCGTAACTCTGCCGGTTCTCTCTAGTAAATTGAACTTTCGTAATCACCGCAAAATCTGTATTGTCGACGGAAAAATCGGCTTTATTGGCGGTGTCAATATTGGTGATAAATATATGGGAGCCAGCAAACGTTTTGGCTACTGGCGCGATTCTCATCTGCAGCTGCAGGGCGATTGCGTCTACTCTCTGCAAAAATCTTTTCTGATCGATTGGAATTTCTTATCGAATGAAAAAATCAGACTAGAGAAATATTTCCCCAAACATAATATCCAAAATCTACTGCCTCTGCAATTTGCTATTTCGGGACCTGACTCCCAGTGGGAAAACATTCTGCAACTCTACTTTTCTGCTATCACGCAGGCCCAGAAGCGCGTCTATATTACTACTCCCTATCTGGTTTTGAACGAAAGCATTCTCACAGCCCTCACTACTGCCGCTCTCAGCGGAGTGGATGTCAGAATCATCTTACCGCACAAGGCGGATCATTTAGTCGTCTTTTTGGGTTCGCACTCCTATTATAAAGAGCTGCTAGCGGCCGGCGTGCGCATCTATCATTATCAGCGCGGATTTGTTCACGCCAAAGTACTTTTGGTGGATGATGAATTTGTTTCGGTAGGTTCGGCCAATATGGATATTAGAAGTTTCAAACAAAATTTTGAGATCAATGCTATCATCTACGATCAAGATTATTCGCAAAAGATGATCGAACAGTTTCAAGCTGATATTTCCTACAGCTCAGAGATAATTTTGTCAGAATTTGAAAAGCGTAATTTTTGGCATAAAAGTGGTGAATCGATAGCTCGTCTGGTTTCTCCGCTGCTCTAATATTTTTAGGAAAAAGTAAAGATCTTCTGTTTATCGGCTTGCAGCCAAAAGCTCTTTAGCCCGCTCCAAATCTTGAGGTGTATCAATCCCAAAACCGCGATAATCTGTCTCGACCATTTTTATTTTGAAACCATTTTCCAATAAACGCAACTGCTCCAATTTTTCGACCGCCTCCAATTTTGCCACAGGCAGACTTACAAATTTTTGCAAAAGCTCAGCCCGAAAAGCATAGACGCCGATATGCTCATAACAATCGGTAATCTCTTGGCTGCGGTTGAAAGGAATATTGGCTCGAGAAAAATAGAGCGCATGATTTGCCTTATCACAAACCACCTTTACAGTATCGGGATCATTAGTACCAGCCAGCTTGCGATGCATCAACGAAGCCACCTCTACGGATTCATCAGTAAAGGCTTCTAGTAGATCCTGCAAAGGTGAGCGCGTAATAAAAGGCTCGTCACCCTGGATATTGACGATGAGCTCGGCCGCATATTGCCGCGCAATTTCTGCGACTCTATCGGTGCCACTTTGATGCTCTGGCGCTGTCATTTCGGCTACAGCATCATATTTTTTTGCACTCTCGATAATGCGTTGATCATCGGTAGCAATAATAATTTTATCAAAAAGTTGTGTCTCTTCTACAGCGCGATAAACCCGAATAATCATCGGTAAATCCGCCAACATCTGTAGTGGCTTTCCTGGAAGGCGCGTAGAAGCATAGCGCGCCGGTATCACAGCAAGTTTCATTCTCTATTTCTCCATTAACATTTCCATATACACATCATAGCGCCAAGTTCCGTTCTTGAGGCGCGGTACAAAATAGCTTTTACTAATTATCAGATTTCTCAGCATCAGGCGAGATTCCATGGCAATATCTTCGCGCACCTGATCTTCCGCTTCCAAAATTCTGCCTGCGACCTCTTTTACCAGATATTGGGCAAATTTTTGGCGAACAGTTTCAGCCGCTTTTTCCCAAGCTGTTTTCAGATCAATCGAAGTTGCCTTGGTTTGAAAGATTATTTTCTCCTCATTCTCCAAAAAATAATCTTCCCGATACCATTGCGGCGCTGCTTGAGATAATTCTAATTGCGAGCAGCTGGGGGCTGCCACTCCATCCACGCCAAACAAACCGAAAAAATATCCATAACCCATCGAATAATCGACCAACTCCAAACTATTATAAACTTGTTTCAACTCTTCTGGTGATGATCCCACATTCAGAGCAAAGCTGGCTTTTCCGGAATTCCTGATACTTTCAGCTTCGGTACTGGCAAAATTTTTGATGACGAAAGAGCTGTTGTTGCGATTCATCATCACCGCTGCCATCTGCTTGGCAGATTCTGTCATTTTCTCCACATCATTAGATTTGCGGGCAATTCCGACCACCAGATATTTGCTGGATAAACCTGTGACCCAGCTGGCAAGGGGTGTACTCTTGGCTGTGATTTTTTGGGGACTCTGCGGCTTCTCTTGCTGTTTGATACAGCCGGAAAAAATAAACATACATAAAATAAAAATAGTGATTTTTTTCATGATTCTATCCTATATCTCTTTTTTTCAGATACACCATCAAGGCATTGATGTCTGTATGATTTACACCGGGAATTCTGGCAGCCTGCCCCAACGAAGTGGGTTGGATCTTTTGCATTTTTTCCCGAGCCTCCATCGCGATCGACTCGATCGCCAAAAAATCGATCTGCGGCGGTATCTTACTGTGTTCCATCCGCTCAAATTTCTCGATATCTGCCACCTGTCTTTTCAAATATCCTTCATATTTTATTTCCAGCGCTATGCGATCTTTGAGGGCTGGCGTCAGATCTGCCGGTTCTTGGTAGCCAAATCTTTTCAGATCGGAAAATTGGTAATCTGGTCGTTTCAGTAATTGTTTGAAGCGCACAGGTTCGCGTAATTCATCCGATTTTTGGGTTTTATTGCGTGCCAAAAAAGCCAGTTCCCGCTGAAAAATTTCTTGCATCTGCTGATATCTCTGCCAGCGCTGATCTGAGATCAGTCCCAATTTTCTACCGATTGGCATCATTCTATCCACAGCATTATCCTGTCGCAAAAAGAGTCGATACTCGGCGCGCGAAGTAAACAGGCGATAGGGCTCGTTAGTACCTTTGGTAACCAGATCATCCAGCAGCACTCCCAGATAGGAGCGCGAGCGCTCAAAAATCTGCGGTGGCTGCTTATCCAAAGCCAAAACTGCATTGATGCCGGCCGCGATTCCCTGAGCTGCAGCTTCTTCATAACCGGAAGTTCCATTGATCTGACCTGCCAGGTATAAACCGGATATCTGCTTACTTTCCATGGTCTGCTGCAATTCGTCCGGAATAATATAATCATACTCGATAGCATAACCATAACGCATGATAGTGGCGTTTTCCAGGCCGGGAATAGTCTGCAGCAATTGCTCCTGAATCTGAGGTGGTAAACTATTGGAAATACCATTTACATAAGCTTCACAACTATCAAGGCCTTCCGGTTCAATGAAAATATGGTGTTGATCTTTGCCACTAAAACGTACGATCTTATCCTCGATGGAAGGACAATAACGCGGACCAATCCCAGAAATATTGCCACCATAAAGCGAAGATAATTGCAGATTATCACGGATAATTTTGTGGGTGGCAGGATTGGTAAATGTCAGATAACAGCTGATATCATTGCGCAATTTGATATCTCGGAAAAAGGAAAAACCGCTGGGATTTTCATCTCCCGGTTGCTCTTCCACCTTGTTCATATTCACAGTATTGAGATCAATGCGCGGTGGAGTTCCTGTCTTAAAACGAGCCAATTTCAATCCGGCGCGTTGCAAACTGCCCGAAAGCTTTTCTGCTGCCGGCTCTCCGGCTCGACCTGCTGAATAGCTGATATCTCCCACATGCACCATGCCCCGCAAAAATGTGCCATTGGCCAAAATTACTTTGGGCGCAAAATACTCTTTCTGAAACTGTGACTTCACTCCCAATACCCGACGACCATCTGCTGATAAGAGCAGCTCATCAATGGTCGACTCGATAATCGTAAGATTGGTCTGCCGCTGCAAAACCTGTGTCATATAGGCGCTATATTGTTCACGATCGTTCTGACTGCGTGGCGCCCAAACTGCCGGCCCTTTTTTGCGGTTTAGCATGCGAAATTGGATACCACTGACATCGGCGGCAGCTCCGATCTCTCCGCCCAAAGCATCGAGCTCGCGGGCGAGATGTCCCTTGGCCGGACCGCCCACCGTGGGATTGCAAGACATGCGCCCGATAGATTCCATTTTTATCACGAAGATCAAAGTATTAGCACCCATGCGGGCTGCAGCCAAGGCAGCTTCGATTCCGGCATGTCCGGCGCCAACAACTATTACATCATATTTTTTCATCAAATTCTCTTCTCTTTTATTTTTAGTTTGATTAGGTCGATACGCTACAAGCTTTGGTTTTTAAGCTCATTTTCAAGCTAATATTTTTATCAAATAAAAGAAAAATTTGGCGATATAGATGTCAAGTAACTAAAAAGATTTTTCCAGCCATTCAACGAAAGCAAAAGCATCGTTATTTACTGGTTAGCTATCAGTTTTCGGCTCTGTTTTTTATGTTTGACAATCTAGTCATAAAAATAAGTTTGAATCAGAGAGAATAAAAGAATGTTCTACTGAAGTAATCTATCGGTAAACTGCTTCAGTCTGATTTTAGAGAAAAAACGAGAAATAAACTTTATAAATAACCAGGAGAATCATAGATGGCAAAGCAAGCAAAAACAGCAATAACACCCACCCGGGCAGAGAATTATCCTCAATGGTATCAGGAGGTAATCAAGGCAGCAGATTTGGCAGAAAACAGTGAAGTACGTGGCTGCATGGTGATCAAACCTTGGGGCTATACTATTTGGGAAAATATCCAAAAAAACCTTGATGAGATGTTCAAAGACACCGGACATGTAAATGCTTATTTCCCGCTCTTTATTCCCAAAAGCTTCTTTGAAAAAGAGGCAGAGCATGTGGATGGTTTTGCCAAAGAATGTGCTGTGGTTACACACACCAGGCTGGAAGATGATCACGAAGGCGGATTGCGCCCGGCTGGTAAATTGACCGAAGAATTGATCGTGCGTCCTACCAGTGAAACCATTATTGGCGCCTCTTTTAGCAAATGGGTCGAGTCTTATCGCGATCTGCCACTTTTGATCAATCAATGGGCCAATGTAGTACGTTGGGAGATGCGCACCAGATTATTTTTGCGCACCACAGAATTTCTCTGGCAAGAAGGCCACACAGTGCACGCTACCCAAAAAGAAGCAGAGATCGAAACTAAAAAAATGCTGGATGTCTATGCTACCTTTGCCCAAGAATATTTGGCGATCCCGGTGATCAAAGGCGAAAAAACTGCCTCAGAAAGATTCCCCGGCGCTCTCCAAACTTTCTCGATCGAGGCGATGATGCAGGACAAAAAAGCTCTGCAAGCTGGCACCTCGCATTTTTTGGGACAAAATTTTTCCAAAGCTTCTGAGATAAAATTTCAGAACAAAGAGGGCGTGGAAGAGTATGCTTGGACAACTTCCTGGGGCGTTTCTACCCGCCTAATCGGCGCTTTGATCATGGCACACAGTGATGATGACGGATTGGTTTTGCCTCCCAAAATTGCGCCGGCTCATGTGGCCATCATCCCCATTTACAAAAACGATGAGCAACGGCAAATTGTGATGGAGTATGTGGAAAGATTGCAGCAAGCGATCAAACTTCTCCGTTTTGATGAGAAAAAAATTCGCACAGTGCTGGATGATCGTGAAATGCGCGGTGGCGAAAAAGTATGGGGTTGGATCAAGAAAGGCATTCCACTTCGTCTGGAGATCGGCCCGCGTGATATAAAGAACAGCTCGCTCTTTATGGGCAGACGCGATAAAGCTCCCAAAGATAAGGGTGGAATTTCATTTGATAAATTTATCGAGACCCTGCCGGAAATCTTGCAGGAAATTCAGGATAATATTTTCGCAAAGGCTAAGAAATTCCGAGCAGAAAATACTCTGCAGATAGATGATAAAGAGGAATTTTATAAATTCTTTACAGCTCAAGATCGCCAAAACCCCGAAATTCATGGCGGCTTTGCCGAGAGTCATTGGTGTGGCTCAGCAGCTTGTGAAGAGCAGATAAAAAATGATCTAAAAGTAACAATCAGAAACATTCCGGAAGCTGCTATTTCTGAAGCCGGAAAATGTATAAACTGCGGAGAAATCAGCGAGCGTCGCGTGATTTTTTCCAAGAGCTATTGATATTCGACACAAAAAATATAGAGGAAAAATATGAAATTTTTTATTGATAAAGGTAGTGAGATCTATCTTTTCCAACTAATGAAAGCAGCCGGCATTTTGCCGGAGTATAATGAGATTCGCGAAGCGATAATTGGCGAAGAAGTATATATAAACGGCGAAGCCTGCGCCAATCAGCGAGAGATTTTGGGTCATGGCGACCTGGTGACTTACAAAGATAAAAAAGCTGAAATCGTGGCCCGTGGCGAAACTGGCAAAGGCAAAAAGCTCTCTGAAAAAGCGGAGACCACCGAAAGAATTCCCGCTATCGAGCATGGCAAAGTAAATAAATGGGCTGCTAAACCACTGAACCTGGAAAAAAGAATCGAAAGCAAAATAGCTGATGTGATGCTAAAAATCCACAATTCGCTGCTAAAAAAGGGTTTGACTTTGGCCTTCGCCGAATCTTGCACCGGCGGCATGTTGCAAGAGCTGGTTGTCAGAAATCCCGGCTGTTCTGCTTATTTTCTGGGTGGAATCACCAGCTATGCCGACCAAATCAAGCTGAAGATTTTGGGAGTGAAGCCGGCCAGTTTGGAGACAGAAGGCGCTGTGAGCTCAAAAATTGCAGCCGAGATGGCCAGCGGTTTACAGCATAAATTTGGCGCTGATATCTCAGCAGCTATCACCGGCATTGCCGGCCCCGAAGGTGGAACTGAGGAAAAGCCTGTTGGCACTGTATTTACGGCGATAATTATTCGCGGAAAACTAATAGAAAATAGCTTCAATTTTTCCGGAACTCGCACTGTTATCAGAAAAAAAACTTCGTTGGAAGTTCTAAACATTATCTCTAAAAATTTATAAAAAACTTGTCAGGATATTCTTTTTCAGAACTTTTTGCGTTTAATATTAAACAAGGAGCGTTTATATGACGGGATTACCAAGAATCGGGAAACGAGAAAAATTGATTTTTGCCTTTGGGGTTTTGCTGATGACAATGTCACTAATGGCCAAACCAATCGAGCTATTGGAAGAAAATGACAACTATCTTTTAGTACGATTTAATTTGCCGAAGTACGAAATCAGTGAAGTCGAAGCTAATGGTGAAATCTTTCAGCAAATCCAGACAGCTGCCAATAATTTTCACTCGGAAGCCGGCCAGCCGCTTCTCCCCTATTTTTCCGAGATCATCGGTATTCCGGCCGATGGTGAGATCAATCTGGAGATTATCAAAAGAGAGCAGATTACTCTATCCCAGATCAAGATTTTGCCGGCGCAACAGATGCTGAGGCAAAATCAGCAACCCAGCAATCAATTCTTTCAAGATCCCAAAATTTATAATTCCAAGCAAAAATATCCTCATAACTTGCTTGCTAAAGGCGAGAGATCTTTTCTGCGCGACCGAGCTCTGATCTCTTTCAAAATCAATCCTTTCCAATTTAATCCACAAAAAAACACTCTGCAAATCACCACTTCACTTACTGCCAAAATTCATATCCACGGCGATAAAACTGTCAGCCGTTCTTGGCGACAAAGCAACAACTATATCGATCGAGCCGGCTCGGGATTTTTCCTGAACAATCAGACATCTCAAGCTTGGCGCCTGCAACGCCAACCGGCCGAGAGCTATCCGGAAACGCGCAATTTGGATTTGATCGAAGAGATTCAGCTGATTGTCGGCAGTGAAGGCATCTACAAAGTTACTCGGGAAAATCTGGAAAACGCCATGGACGACTATTTCGAAGAACATGAGCTGGAGCTGGACACAGTCTTCGATTGGGACGAGATAGATCCCAGATTTTTGGAGCTCTATGATGAAGATGGGCCGGTGCCGATTCGTTTCGTCGGCGAAAACGACGGCTCTTTTGATCCGGAAGATTTCTTTGAATTTTATGGCAATCAACATCACGGTGAAACGAGCTATTATGATGATTATACCAACGAAAACACTTATCGTCTAAAAATCATTGATCATATTGCCAGCCGCATGGCAGTGGAAAATGGCGGAATCCAAAATTCCGATCCGGCCGATTATATTGTTCCTGCTTCTTTCGAGCAGGTATTGCATCTGGAAAAGCAAAATACCTATTCTGCTCTGGGTGATAAATTTCGCCAGGATCCCGATTATTATCGGGAAGATCTTTGGTTTTGGACAAGTATCAATGCACCTGATCTAAAGATCATTCCTTTCCAATTGCAATATCCGCATGATTCCAACCTAAGAAAATTTGAGGCAAAAGTTTGTCTCTTTGGCGCTTCATTTATTCAGAACAACCCCAATCAGATCAATCATAACGCTTTGGTGAGACTAAACTCCAGCTTGATCGACAACCAGCAGTGGGCTGGGCAAAAAGAGGTTTTTTTCGAAAATGAATTGCCTCTGGCCAACTCTCATCTCAGCCATGGAGAGAATAACCTATTTATCAGTCTTCCAGGGGTAGCCGGAGTGGAAACTGCTCAGGTGCTTTTGGATTATCTACAATTGAAATATTGGCGTGAGTACAAAACAGATGAAGATTTTATCCAATTTTCCAAACCTTCCAACCGACCTTTAGGTTTATATCAGTTTGAAGTGGAAAATTTCTCATCCTCCCAAATCAGCGTCTACAAAATCGGCTCTTCCTATTTCGAAAATCCTCAGATCACCTCTTTTACCGAAGCGGGTTCTCCTCCTTACAAACTTACTTTTCAAGACAGCATCATTGCCGAAAATTACCAATATTTTGCTGTCACAGAAGCGCAAAAAAAACAACCTCTGAAAATAGTACCCAATCTCCCATCCAACCTGAAATCTAACCAAAATAGTGCAGAATATGTGATAGTGACAACCGCTGAATTTGCTGAGAGCGAAGGCACTCTGCTGCTAAAAGAACTGCGCGAGAGCGAAGGATATGCCACCAAAATAGTAAAAATTCAGGATATCTTTGACGAGTTTAATCATGGAATTCGCAGTGTGGAAGCTCTGAAAGATTTTGTCAGCTATGCGTATCATAACTGGTCAGAGCCTGTGCTGACACACGTGCTATTATTGGGCAGCGGCATCAATGATGAACGAGATTTTTCTTCGGATCGAGCTTACAACCTGATCCCATTCAGAAAATTTTGGGCTACCAAAAGTGGAGCGATTGCCAGCGATAACTGGATCGGCTGCATAGTAGGGGATGATATGATCTCTGATGTTTCGATCTCTCGCCTCACTGTCTGGGATGAAGAGCAGATTTTACCAATTGCCCAAAAATCTCTACACTACAAAGAGAATCCCAATTTTGAAGATATGTGGCACAGCAGTGTAACTTTGGCAGCTGGTGGCAATCCCAGTGAAGGCAGCTATTTTGCCCGTCAATCAGAACGAATCAGAATGCAATATATTCCCGAAGCCTTCAAGATAAACCGCGTCTATGCCAATACGGAAAATTTACCTGACAATTATGCCGGCAATACCACCTCACTTCTGCGCGCCATCAACGACGGAACTGTTTATCTGCAATTTATGGGACATGGCGGTGGCCACGTTTGGGCAGATTATAACCTGCTGAATATTGCCGACATTAACACTTTCAACAACGACAACTATCCCTTTGTAGCCTCACTCTCCTGTTATGGCTCTGCCTTCAATTATCGTCAAAGTTCTTGCATTGGTGAAGAGCTCACCTTGATTGCCGGCAAAGGTGCTATCGCTCAATTTGGTTTTACCGGCTACGGCTATAAAATAGCTGATGAAGTAGTGGGAAACTATCTGAATGAGGCTCTTTTCCAACTAAAATTGAGCAATCTGGGCAATATCACAGATTATGCCAAGGCCCGCTTCTATGCTGATAATCCTTCTGGCGAAACCGCTTATGCTTTGGTGCAAGGCGGCGTGCTTTTGGGTGATCATATGGCTAGCATTGTTTCGCCCGAGCTGGTCGATAATATCGATATTTTAGATTCTCACCTCAGCCCCAGTGATACCCTGCATGTTAGCACCCAAGTAGATGACGATATCTTCCAAGGCAAATATGTGATCTATGATGAAGACGACTCGCAGCTGGGTCTAAATAGTTATTTCCCACTGCCCGTATTTGCTCAGGATGGAGAAATTTCCGCCTCAGATTTTATCGTCCCGGCCGATTCAGTCTCTGCTCTGCGCAACCTCAAACTTTTTGCCTTTGGCAATGAACGCGAAATTTACGGCTCAGCCAGCTTCACAGTCGGCCGTCCCAATGTGCAAAATGTAGAGATCTCTCCAGCCGAACCGACTGCCATCGACTCAGTAATGATCACGGCCGATTTCATTGCGGATGCTGAGATCGAAAACATCAATCTGATAATTTTCCTAATCGATGAAGATAACAATGAGCTACCAGACAGCAGCCACCAAATGCAGCAGGTAGATGGCATCAATTACCAGCTGGCAGATTACCTTCCTGCCCAATCTTCGGCTGATATTGTGCGCTACTATTTTGTGATCGAAACTGCCGAAGAAGAATCTTATCAGAGCCAGCGCTTTCATTATAATATCAAAATGGCCGATCTCTTTATCCAACACCATGAAATATCGGCCAATCAAAGTCAGCCTGTTTTCAAGCTCTTCACTGGCAATCTGGGGCAGCAAACTTCTTTGGAATGCTATTTCCGACTTTATGACTATGACGAAGTAAGTAGTAGCTACAGTTTAGTAGATTCTACTCTGATCTCTCCCATCTCTCCGGGAGAAAGTAGCTGGGATGAGATAGCATTGCCGCTCTATACAGATTCCACCAAATTCAAAGCAACCGTCAATGAAGCTCGGCTTTTTGCCGAACCGGGTTATTATAATAACAATGAAATCATCACGCAGACTTTCGACTTCAATCTGTTTGAAGCTGGAGTAGCTGAAGTAACGGCCAGCAGTCAGGATGGTAATTTGGATTGTCAGTTCCCGGCAGGTTTTTTGGCTGAAAACAGCGTGTTCTTTATCAATGAAACAGAAACTTTGCCAGCCCTAAATCAACCTGACATCAACCAGATCTTGCTGGCAGATTCGACCAAATTTTCGGCAGCTTATGAAATAGGCACGATCAACCAAGCAATTTTAGCAGATAGTTTGGGGCATTTTGCCGCTGGGAAAAGTGTCAATTTGAAATTTTATTACAGCTCCGGCGACTCGCTAACTCAGGTTCAGGAAAATTCCAATAATTTTGAGATCTATCGCTGGGAACCACATTTCCAGAAGTGGGTATCGCAGGCTGGCAACATGAGCCAGGAACAAGATTTTGTGACTGTCAATGTAGATCGAGTTGGCATCTACTCTGTTTTCCAAAACAATGATGAGACTCAGCCTTTTGTAGAAGCCAATGTGGAAGGACAGGAATTTACTTATGGCGGCTATGTAGCTCACGATGGTATCATCAGTATGGTGCTTTCCGATGCCAATGGCATCGATGTCTTTGACAATCAAGTTCAGCTTTTCCTGAATGGCGATAGTACACCCTTGGATGAAAATGATTATAACATGACTGTTCGCAAAGCTAATCTGACTCATATCCCGATCAAATATCAGCTGGATCTGACCGCCGGAGATCATTTCCTGACTGTGGATTGCCATGATGTGAACGGCAACTTGGTTTCGCATGAAATCAAATTTACCGTCAACGAGCATTTTGACCTGCTCAATGTGGCAAATTATCCCAATCCGGTAAAATCTCAGACAGCAAAACCCGTGAATGAAGGTCGTACCAGATTTACTTATGTGCTGACAGATGATGCTGATAAGGTGGAGATAAAGGTTTATACAGTTAGTGGACGTTTGGTAAAAACTTTTGATGATGTCTCACCGACGATCGGTTATCATGAATATCCCAGAACCTTGTATGGTTGGGACTGTCGAGACGATAAGGGTTATCCTTTGGCCAATGGCGTATATTTTTATAAGATCACAGCCACCAAAGGTAATAAGAAAGTGAGCAAGACAATGAAATTGGCAATCTTGAAATAACAGGGGAAAATCAAATGAGAAAAACAGTATTTACCTCAATCATCTTAGTTCTGGCAGTAGCTCTCTTTGCAGGCAGCTACGCCGGAGATTTTATGGTAATCGGTTCAGGCGTGAGAGCATTGGGTCTGAGTGGCTCTTTTGCAGCAACTGCCGATGATGCCAGCGCTATCTATTGGAACGCATCCGGCATCGCTCAAATCCGCCAAACCGAGATTAACCTGATGCGTGGCTATCTCTATGAGGGATTGGCCACTTATGACAATCTTTCGATCGTGCAGCCACTGCCCAATGATGTTTCGATTGGCGTAAATTGGACGCGCTTGTCGATCGAAGATATTCCCTACTTTCCCGAATCTGCTTTGGTGGGAACAGTAGATCAAAGAGCAGTCTTTCCTTGGCTAAATTTATCCGCCATTCCCGAAAGCGAATTTAACAGCACTGATGATTTGATTCAGATCTCTTTTGCCAAGCGCATCAGATACGATGTAAATCTGGGCTGGCTATTTTTCAGGATTCCCTTCGATTTTCATTTTGGCGGTAATATCAAATATATCAAACGTAAGATAGATTCTACTTTGGGCACCGGAACCGGCTTCGATTTCTCGACTCTGTTCCGCACCAATCTTTCCGATATTTTTGATTATCCTTGGCTGGGCTATCTAGCTTATGGCATGAATTTCCAAGATATCGGCGGAACTACTGTCAGCTGGGAAACATCTTCTCAGCGCGAAGATACTGTCTTGATGAACACCAAACTGGCTGCAGCCTACACTCAGGAAATCCTGCCTTTGAACTCGACTTGGATGATCAGTGGAGACATGGATCTGATTTACGGTCGAACTTTGCATTATGGCACAGAATTCACTTATGCTGATAGAGCAGCGATCAGGATGGGATATCAAAACAACCGTAACGAGGGACAAAGCAATAATTTCTCGGCCGGAGCTTCGGTAAAATTCTATGATTTTTCTGTTGACTACGCTTTCATTACAAGTGATCTGGGCAATACAAATCGCATCGGTTTGCGAGTAAATTTCTAAGGAGCAATTATGAAAAATTTTATTCTGCTTATCCTACTAGCTCTCAGTTTATTGGCCTGCAGCGGTACTGAAAGCTTGGGAATCGATAAAATCCCACCGGAAAAACCGGAAATGATACCTCACCTGGGAGATTCGGGAGATACTATTAACGGACAAACAAATTTTAGTTTTTATGGTTTCAGCGAAATGGAAGAAAACGGCATAGACACTTTGCCTGATGGAGATAAGATAAAGATCGAGTGGGAGCCACTTTTGGATAATGATATCGATTATGTAAGGATTCACAGATTTTCCGAACAAGCTTATCTGGCCGATTCTCTGGCTTTTTCCAATGTAATTGACAGCTTAACTTATACCGGAAGAAACTATTATATCGATAATTTCCAGGGTGAATCTCAGGTGGTTGGTAATAGCTGGTTTTATTTTATCGAACCTTTTGATACGGCCGGCAATTCTACCCTTTCCGATACAGTTTGCTACAAAATACTGAATAAACCTTTGGTGCAAACTCCAGCCGATTTCACCGAAACTGATGATATCAATGAATTAATTTTTAGCTGGGAGATCACCAATGATGCGGTCTCTTACCGGATAGTCTTGTTCAATTTAGAGCGTCAGGTTGTCTGGAGCCGAATTCCCTTGGATTATGAAAACACTACCGTCCCTTATGATGGGCCAAATTTGGCTTCCGGTGATTATATTTTCCGCATCGAATCTTTTGGCTACACAATGCAATCGGTTCCGATCGCAGATAAAATATATCAAATCCCATCCGGATCAGAAGCGGCAGAGCGTTTGATAACTGTGAATTAGGATAAAATCTTGACTGAAATATATAATGTAAATTTTTGGATAAATTAAGGAGAATCTATGAAGAAAATCGTACTTTTTGTGATGTTAATAATCTTTTCTCTATCTTTGGTAGCGCAGGAGAGTAATGCGATGTTTAATAGTAACACAGCATCAATTTACCAATATTCCGGCACACTACAAGGTACAGAACAGCTAAAGATCAGGGCATATATCTGGGGACAGGTAAGAAAGCCGGGCTTGTATATCGTTCCCGATGATACCGACTTGCTAACTCTTTTGTCTTCTGCGGGTGGACCGACAGAAAATGCCAAACTTTCCAAAGTAAGAATTATCCGACCAACCAGCGATGGCGAAAAGGTTATAATGGTTGATCTGGAAGAGTATATGAGAACAGGAGATGACAAACTGATTCCGGTAATTCAACCGGGAGATACGGTGATTTTGGCTGGCTCATTTTATTACGCCTTTACCAAAGCAACCAAGTTTTTATCTGAAATTGCTATCATCTTGAGTGTGTACTCTACCATCACCACTCTCAATAATTAAAAAAAACAGGGGAATTATGGAAGATAAAATATATAATGATTTAGAAGAACAAGAGATAAACCTGAGTGATTATCTAAATATATTA
>JAWOEN010000069.1:0-4991 GCA_046482725.1 Cloacimonadales bacterium (SeqCode) | reverse complement strand
ATACCGATTGGTCGTTTATCAGCAGCTATTACGGGTAGCATCGTTATCTTCAGCTCTTCCATCAAATTCAAAGCATCTATCGCCAAGCTCTCAGCACTGATAGTGGTGGGATTGGCGTGCATAGCGTCTTGGGCGGCTTTGCCCAAAGCGTTTAGATCTTTGGAAAGCAAGCGCCGTAAATCTCCGTCAGTTATGATTCCTAGTAAGAAACCATTTTTATCTACTACATGAGTACAACCCAAACCTTTGGATGTCATCTCCATGATCACGTCGCCCATTTTGCTATCCAAGTGGCAAATGGGGTTTCTCGCTTCAGCATGCATCAGATCACGCACTTTCAAGAGCAATCTTTTACCAATGGTTCCGCCCGGATGATAGCGGGCAAAATCTTCTTCGCAGAAGTTTCGCTTTTTTAGCAAAGCCACTGCTATCGCATCCCCGATAGCCAAAGCCACAGTGGTGCTGGCTGTGGGAACCAAGCCAAAAGGTTCATACTCTTTGCGCACACTACAATCCACAAAAACATCGGCTGCTTCGCCCAATTTGGAATTTCTGTTGCCGGTGAGCGCAATGATCGGAATTTTATTAAATTTTATATAGGGAATGATCGAAACTAATTCTGAAGTGTTGCCACTATTGGAAATCGCGATCACTACATCATCAGATGAGATAATGCCCAGATCTCCATGAATGCCTTCTGCTGCGTGCAAAAATATCGAAGTAGAACCGGTACTGGCCAGTGTGGCTGATATTTTTCTACCAATCAAACCCGTCTTCCCCATGCCGGTAACCACGATCTTACCGCGACAATTCAGTAACAATTCCACAGCTTTTTCGATCTCACCATCTATTTTGGCAGCTGCTTCTGTTATTGCTTTTGCCTCGATTTCCAGTTCTTTTTTTACAAATTCGATTATATTCATCCCAACTCCCAATTTTTATGGTTTATAAACTGAAAGTGACAAATAATGCCACTTTCAGTAAATCTTCATTTTTTTTGCATAAACCTTATTTATGAGCAATCTCTTGCTGCAATTTTTCGATAAATTCTGGCACAGACAAAGAGCCAATATCGCCCACTGTGTGCTTTCGGATCGAGAGATTTTTCTGCTCTATCTCTTTTTCTCCCACCACACACATATATGGTATTTTCTTCATCTCTGCATCTCGGATTTTATAGCCGATCTTTTCTGCTCGCATATCTATCTGCGAACGGATTCCAGCTGCTTTCAATTTAGCATTCAGCTCTTTACAATAATCGATATACTTATCTGAAATTGGCAAAATTTTGGTTTGCACCGGGCAGAGCCAGAGCGGGAAATTTCCGGCATGGTACTCGATCAGAGTTCCGAAAAAGCGTTCCATCGATCCCAGCAGGGCGCGATGAATCATAAAGGGTTGATGTGCTTCGTTATCAGCACCAATATATTCCATCCCAAATCGATGCGGCAGATTGAAATCAAATTGGATAGTGGAACATTGCCAGCTACGATTGAGTGCATCTTTGATTTTGATATCGATCTTGGGACCATAAAAAGCTCCGCCCCCTTCATCGATTTCATATTCCAATTCCAATTTCTTCAGAGCTTTCTCTAGCGCTGCAGCAGATTTTGTCCAATCTTCCTCGGCACCCACAGCTTTTTCGGGTTTGGTAGAGAGATAGATCTGGAAATCTTCGAAGCCAAAAGCTCGCAACATCTCGATCGAAAAATCAACAACTTTTTCTACTTCCGCATCCAATTGTTCTGGCATACAGATGATGTGAGCATCATCCTGAGTAAATCCGCGCACCCGCATCAAACCGTGTAATGAGCCGGAATTTTCGTAGCGATAGACAGTTCCCATCTCGGCATATTTGATGGGAAGATCACGATAGCTGCGTTTATCTGATTGATAGATCGCAATGTGAAAAGGACAATTCATCGGTTTCAGATAATATTCCTGCTCATCGACAATAATCGGGCTGTACATACTTTCATTGTAAAAACCCAGATGCCCGGAAGTCTCCCACAATTGTGCTTTTCCGATATGAGGAGTTTGCACCAAATTATAATCTTCTTGCAGATGGCGATCTTTCCAATATTGCTCGATCAAACTGCGCATCATCGCACCGTTGGGATGCCACAAAACCAGACCTGCTCCAATCTCGTCAGAAAAAGAGTAAAGATCCAATTCTTTGCCAATCTTGCGATGATCGCGTTTTTTGGCCTCTTCCAAATTGTGCAAGTATTGCTTCAACTCTTTGTTGGAAGGAAAAGATATTCCATAGATACGCTGCAACATTTTGTTGTTGGAATCGCCGCGCCAATAAGCTCCGGAAGTTTTCATCAATTTGATCGCTTTGATCATACCCAGATTGGGCAGATGCGGTCCACGGCAAAGATCCACGAAATTTCCCGAAGTATAGATCGATATTTTTTCATCTGCGGGAATAGCTTCCAATAATTCCAGCTTATAATCTTCTTTTTGTTTGCTGAAAATATCCACCGCTTCCTGCCGGCTTACTTCGCGCCGCTTAAACTCGCTTTTACGCTTTTTCAGCTCGTTCATTTTGGCTTCGATCTTCTCCAGATCTGCATCTGTAAAGGGCACGTCTTTATCAAAATCATAATAGAAACCATTCTCTATCGCCGGACCAATGGTCACTTTTACATCAGGGAAAACTTCTTTGGCAGCTTCAGCCAAAAGATGGGCTGTGCTGTGCCAATAGGCTTTCTTACCCTCTTCACTATCAAATTTGAATAGCTCAATCTTGCTATCGGCTAAAATCGGGAAATCCAAATCTACCAATTTATCATCTACTTTGGCTACCAAAACCTGTTTGGCCAAGCCATGACTAATACTCTCCGCTATTTCCCAAGGTGAGATTCCGGAATCGAATTCTTTTATCGAACCATCCGGAAATGTTATCTTTATCATTATCTACTCCATTTATTTATCATTATTTTCTCTTATCAATTCTTCCACTGTTTCTGCTGCATTATCCAGCGCCTCTTTCGGCTCCAAAATTCCACGAACTACTTTCTCTATCACCTGCTCTTCCAAATATTTCCGAGTCTCATACCACTCACTAATTTGGGGCTCGAAAGTGGAATAGTTAAGCTGATCATAAACCGAAGCGATCTCGGGATTGGCAGCCAATCTCTCTTTTAGGCCGGGCTCTTGTAAAGCACTTCTACGCACCGGCATATAATAGGTAAGCTCACTCCATTTTGCCGTGGCAACCGTGTCGGTGAACCATTTTACAAATTCCCAAGCTGCATACTCTTTGCGGCTGTCTTCCTTGCGGAAAATCACCACATTGGTGCCACTAATGATATTGGTAGCTTCATCTTTGATCGGAATGGCTGAAATGCCCATATTGAAATCTATGCCCGTTCGCTGCATATAAGCCATCGACACACTGGAATCTTCATAAAAGGCTATTTTACTGGCAGTGAAATCTTTCTGTCCGTCATAGCCGGGCGAAAGATAAACGCTTTTATCTTCGTTCAAAAGTGTATTGAGAAATTCCAAAGCTTCCACTCCAGCTTGGCTATTGAAGAGCGCTTTGGTATTATCTTCATTCATGATCTTACCACCACCTTGCAATAAGAGATTTTCAAATTTCCAAGCACTGATTTTGATGGAAGCTCCATGTTGATCGATCGTGCCATCACCATCCAAATCCAGAGTCAGCGCTTTGCACATATCGCGATATTCCTGCCAAGTTTTGGGCGGCTGATGCGGATCATAGCCATTTTGGAATAAAATATCTTTGTTATAATATTGGACTCTTACACTTTTATTGAAGGGAAATGAAACTAACTTTCCGCCGATAGTGTTGCTATCGATAAAGACAGGATAAATATCTTCCATATCTTCTGCTCCAAAATCGGGATCTTTGGCAATCATCTCCTCAATGGGACGTATCACGTCACCGCGCATGAAGTTGGCTGTCCACGCCTCAAAACTTTGAGCCACATCGGGTTGATTACCTGTTTGAATCGCAGCCATCAATTTCTGAGATAAGGCTGTATAATTTCCCATATTGATAGAGTTTACATAAATCTCATCCTGAGATTCGTTAAATTCATCTACCAAGATTTGTAGAGCATCACCCAGAGGTCCACCCATCGCTTGCCAAAATTCCACTACGACTTTTCCTTCACGAGGATCAGCTTCTTTGGGACCACATCCCAATAAGAAAGCAGCCATGAGCAATATTATTATCAGATTTTTTTTCATCTTGCATCTCCATTTTTTCTGTTTTGGCAAATTAAATTCCCCAATCTGACAGTCAATTATTTTTTGATAAAGCGAAGTTATTTTAAGCCAGGACATGAGCTTTTGAGTTGGTGACTGTATAAAGTGAAGAATTTTTCAACGAACCCGGAAAGAGTGAAAAGGGAAAGGTGAAATGGGAAAAGTAATTTGAGTTGGGGAGTGAGGTTTTGAGCTGGTTGCTGAATAAAGCAGTGTTTTTTTTCAACGAACCCTAGAAGAAAAAGAAAAAAGTAATCCACCTATGCAAAGAGTAGCAAGGAGATTCTTGCTACGGCGGACAAGAAGAAATCAGCCTACGCCCGATACTCGGGTCTACGGCGCGACAAGAAAGAAAAAGAGTAAGAACTTTTCAACGAACCCAAAAGCGTGAAAAGTTAAAGGTGAAAAGTGAAATGGTAGACAGTAGTGATTTTGAGTTGAGGAGCGAGGTTTTGAGCTGGTGGCTGAATAAAGCAGTGTTTTTTTTTTCAACGAACCCAAAAGCGTGAAAAGGGAAAGGTGAGAAGTGAAATGGGAGACAGTAGTGATTTTGAGTTGAGGAGTGAGGTTTTGAGCTGGTTGCTGAATAAAGCAGTGTTTTTTTTTTCAACGAACCCCGGAAGAAAAAGAAAAAAGTAATCCACCTATGCAAAGAGTAGCAAGGAGATTCTTGCTACGGCGGACAAGAAGAAATCAGCCTACGCCCGATACTCGGGTCTACGGCGCGACAAGAAAGAAAAAGAGTA
>JAWOEN010000027.1:0-25396 GCA_046482725.1 Cloacimonadales bacterium (SeqCode) | reverse complement strand
TATAGTTTCCATCCGGGATCAAGCCGGATTCTGCAACCATATCTTCAAATTCAGGACTATTGCTACTGATCTGATCAAAGTCCAGATCAGTTTCAGCGTTAAAATTCATAGAGCTATTGACTAAAATATCACGATTGGTGAGCATTTTGGGAAGATTGGGCTCCAAAGTAAACCAGCTTGAGCCGGGCACTGGTCTGACGATGATTTCATCAATCAGAGTATTTCCCCGCCATTGCATCGATATTTTGATTTTGTAATCGGTAACCTCTGAATCTGAAACATTGGTAACTGAGGCTGAAAAAATAATGGGTTGTTGCTGAGGTTGATCCAGATTGAAAACGCTGACTCCCAGATTATTATAAATAGCTCCGGAACTGCTATTTATGATGATGTCCCCCATATCTGCCCAGCAGAATATGGGAATAAGTAAAAGTAAAAAATATAAAAATTTCTTCATGGTTCCTCCTGGTTATTTGCCCAATTTTCTGTTTAATGAAAGCTGAATTATCTCTTCTAAAAGCATGCCAAAACTAAATCCGGCAGCTGCAGCAGCCATCGGAGTGAGGCTGAGCTCTGTCATGCCCGGAAGCGTATTAACTTCCAAGAAGTAGAAATCTTTTCCATCATATCTAAAATCGACTCTGCCATAAACTTCACAACCGAAAAGTTTAAAAGCCTTCTGAGCATAAGCCTGAATGATCTGCTGCTCTTGTCGGCTGATTTTCGCCGGGACTTCATAAACTGTATTTCCGCCTGTGTACTTGTTTGTATAATCATACCAACCTGCTTTAGGTTTTACCTCAACCACGGGCAAGACTCGATCTCCCAAAATAGAAACCGTCAGTTCTCGACCCGGAATAAATTTTTCACAAATAGCCTTATCACTGTATTGCCAAGCTTCTGCAAGCGCTGTTTTCAAGCCTTTTTGATCAGACAAAATTGAGATGCCACAAGAAGATCCTGAATCATAGGGTTTAATTACTAAAGGAAAATTTAGCTGACAAGTATTTTCTGCATTTTTTTCCATATATTTTTCTAGCACAAGCTGTTCGGGTACCGGAATGTCGAGCGTTTTTGCTAATTTTGAACTAATAATCTTATCCATCGCCAAAGCACATGCTCGATATCCACTACCGGTAAAAGCTATCTCATGCATGGTCAGCAAAGCTTGCATCCTACCATCTTCGCCCTCTGCACCGTGCAAAGCATTAAAGACAAGAGCAGGTTTCAGCGTCAGCAAATGCTCGATCAGCTTTTGGTAAGAAGAAAAATCATGCGGATCTAGCCTGATTGTCTCATATTCTAACTGTTGAAGTTCTTTTTCTATCTGAGCTCCGGAGACCAAAGAAACTGCGCGCTCTTCCGACCAGCCACCTAATAATATTACTATTTTTTGCATATCTCTCAATCCTTTTTTTTGCTTATAATTTTGCTAAGTTTTCAAAGAAATCAGGGGCAGATTTTTTCACTGCATCTACTTTATCCAATTTAAGCTGGGGCACCATTTTTTGTAAAATAGAAAACGCCATGATCAAACGATGATCATCATAACAGTTCAGGCAGATCTCTTTTTGCGGCAGTTTTTGCAGCGGCTCAATACACAATTTACCAGCTTGGTAGGAAATATTGGTAAGTTTTCCCAGCTCTGTCAGCAAAGCCGATATTCTGTCAGATTCTTTGTAGCGCAAATGTGCTATCTCTTCGATGATAATTTTATCCTCGGCAAATAAAGCCAGAACAGCCAAAGTGGGAACCTGATCCGGCATTGAGCGCAGATTGAACATTCCGCCGCGCAGTTGCTGAGCCTTGATGGTAAGCCTTTGTGAAGTTATCTGCACTTCTGCTCCCAGCTTTTTTAGGATCTGATAAAATTTTGCATCAGCTTGCAAAGATTCCGTCGGATTGCCAATTGTGGTTAGCTCTTGCTTTTGTAACACAGCCCAGGCCCAGAAATAACAGAGGGTAGAATAATCCGGCTCGATGCAAAAAGTGCGAGGATTGTGGTAGCTCTGCCCCGCCTCAATATTTATTTCAGCCTCAGAAAATTCTGATTTTATTCCAAATTGTTCCATCAATTTCAAACTCATTGCGATATAGGAGCGGGAGACGACTTGACCAGACAAGCTCAAGTTCAGACCCAATCGAAAAGCTGGCGCTGAAAGCAGCAAGGCGCTGATAAATTGGCTGCTGACCTCGGCCGATAAAGCTATTTTTCCACCAGCCAGCTCTTTTCCACTAATTTGCCAGGGAAATTGATCGGAGCTGATAGAGCCAAAATCGTGCAATAATTGATATAATATTTTATGAGGTCGAGCTTTTAGTTGCTGACTGATATCGATCGAAAACTTTCTGCCGGGCATGCTAGCTAATCTCACAGCCAAAAAACGAAAAGCGGTTCCGGCATCTTCTACAAACAAATCAGCATCAACTATTTTTTGAGGCGTCACTACCACAGAATTATCAGCCCGCTGCTGAAAATGCAAACCCAGAGATTCCAAGTTTTTTTCTGCCGTGATCACATCGCTGCATTGCGAATAATTTTTCAAATGCAATGATTTATCCAAAAAAGTAGAGATGATTAAAATGCGATTTATAATCGATTTCGATCCTTGAACTTTGATTATTTTATTACTCAACCTGTTTTAGCTCCTTAAATTAAAAACTTTTGCTCTTATATTTTTTTTGTCAGTTTGCGTCAACCAACAAATTTTCTTTGACAAGATCCTTTGTAGATCATTTATCACACCCAACACAAAGAAAGGAATTTTTATGAATGAATTAATCTCAATAAAAAATATCAGCAAAGAGTATAAAATGGGAAAAATAACAGTCCCGGCTCTGCGCGGAATAGATCTGAAAATATACAAAGGAGAGTTTCTTGCCATCATAGGACCCAGTGGCAGCGGCAAATCTACTCTGATGCATATCTTGGGCTGTCTCGATACTCCCACTTCCGGTACTTATATTTTGGATAAGGCCGATATCGGAACTAGAAAAAAGAATAAATTGGCTGAAATCCGCAACAAACAGATTGGTTTTGTCTTTCAGACCTTCAACCTTTTACCACATCTCAATATCCAAAAAAATGTGGAACTACCTCTGATGTATTCTGGCTATTCTGCCCGTAAACGCGCCAAAATAGCCAAACAAGTTTTAGCTCAAGTTGGTCTGGCCGATAGATTGCGTCACAAGCCCAGTGAGCTTTCGGGCGGGCAACGCCAGCGAGTCGCTATTGCCCGAGCCATTGTCAATAATCCATCACTAATCCTGGCAGATGAACCCACTGGAAATCTTGATACTACCAGCGGTACTGACATTATCAGCATCTTTACCGAACTACATAAAAAAGGGCATACAGTCATCATGGTGACACATGATCCCAAAGTGGCCCAACAAGCTAACCGCACGATCACAATAGTGGATGGAAAGATAGAGCATGGCAATATCAATTAGAGAAAATCTGGTTGTCGGCTTTTCCGATTTTTGGTCCAGAAAAGTTCGCAGTTTGATCGTTATCTTGGGAATTGTTTTGGGTACGATGTCGATCATTGTAGTCACCTCGATTATCAATGGCATCAATAAACAGACCATGGCTTGGATGATGGAGCGTGGAGGATTAGCCAAAATTAGTGTGCAACGTAATTGGGAATATGATAGCAATGATAATGATAAGCGCTTTTTTGATCTGAAAGAGTTCAACCAAATTTCCTCGCTTATCCCCGAGGCAAAATATATCTCACCCGAAATGCGGCGTTATGTAAATTTTAGTTATCAACAAAAGTCAGGGCGCTATTCCATTTATGGAACCACTCCCGATTTTACCGGCATCGAAGAATGGCAAGTTGCCGAAGGTCGCTTTATCAATAATTTTGATCTGAAACAAAATATTGATGTCATTGTTCTGGGCTCTCAGATCAAAGAAGATCTCTTTGGCAGCAGAAACGCGATCGGAGAGTTGGTAACGGTCTATAATAGAAGAATGCGCGTGATTGGTTTGATGGAACATCGCTTTATGAAAGGCAACATGATGCAGGATAATGCTTTGTCATATCTAAATAGAAGAGCTTTCATCCCACTTTCCACCATGATCAATAAAGGAGCTGGCGACGATAGAATTTTTACGATTAATATCAAAGCCGAAGATGCTGCTGCCGCACCTGCCTTGGGCGAAAAACTGGAAGATATTGTCTTGAATATGCGTTTTGGAAAACCAGTTTTTCAGGTGCGAACCGCTGCAGAAGAAGCTGCAGAGATGAAAAAAAGTACGGGAGTTTTCCAATTAGTCTTCACCCTGATTTCGGCTATCTCACTTTTCGTGGGTGCTATCGTAATTTCCAATATCATGCTCGCCACCATCAAAGAGCGCACCCGTGAAATCGGAATTCGCATTGCCATCGGTGCTCGCCGACGTGATGTGTTTTTTCAGTTTTTAGTACAAACTGTCTTGGTGGCTGTGATCGGAGGCATCTTGGGCGTAGTTACAGGAGTGTCGCTGCTCAATCTTTTTAGCGGATTTTTGGATATGGAATTATTTGCCACTACGGCCACGATAATCATGGCTCTTTTGTCTTCAGCCTTTGTTGGCTTATTGGCAGGCGTAATCCCGGCTATTATTGCCAGCAGGTTGGATCCGATCAAGGCTTTGCGCTACGAATAACGAGGTGATGATGCTAAAACAAACCTTTACTTTTATCGAAAAAATTTGGAAGAAAATCCACCGAGATGGAATTTTAAAAGAGTCGGCTGCTCTGACTTACGTGACCCTTTTGGGTTCGCTGCCTTTTGCTATCTTTCTGCTTTTCTTCCTACCCGAGCTACCATTCTTGCAGCTGAATGATAAACTGGCTGAGATTATTCGTAGTAGTTTTCTACCAAGTTCTGCCGAAATTATCTACACTCATCTACAGCAGCTTGCTTCCAAACGAATTCCTTTCAACCTTTTTAGCTTTGCCATTTTGCTGATCTCTTCCTATTCTCTCTTCCAGATCATCAACAGTAGCTTTGATAAAATTCTCAACGCTGATGAATTTCATTCCAAAAATTTCTTTTCCAACCTGATAAAATTTTTCGGTATGACGATTTTGGGCTCTCTTCTCATCCTTGTGCTGCTCTCTACCACCTCATTGCCCTTTCTCTCATCCTTCTTTGAAATCCCATTTTTGGAAGGTTTGCTACTCTACCTGAGCCCGGTAATTATCCTCTTTATGATTTTCACCTTTGGCTTTTTCTATATTCCCACTGTGAAAGTAAAGATCAGGTCGATCATCATCGGAGCTGCCACTGCTTCTATTACTTGGATAATTTTCAAATCTCTTTTTAATTGGTTTATCGTGCATCTTACCAATATTGAATTGGTCTGGGGCGTCTTAGCTTCGGTGCCCATTTTTCTCTTTTGGATCTATTCCAATTGGGTGATTATTCTCAGTGGAGTAGCTATCGTCAGTATCTTGGAAAAGAGGGATAATCTTAGCAGTTCCCAGATTCCTCAGCAAAATTTGCGTGTAATCATCGAGAAAAGTATGGGTGAAGAATCAGAGCAACTCTCTTCTACCACCATCTTGAATAAAGACGATGTGAAAGAGATTTTAAAGGATATTTTCGTTGGGACAGGTTTTGCTAATCTGCAGGAAAGTGAGGACGAGAGGAAATAGTAAAAATCAGGAAAATATTATTTTCTGCACCTCTTCGGCGCCAGCGGCTTGCAAAGCTTGGCTGGCTATTTTCTTTGCTTCGCTATAATTTGTCTGTAATACCTTATCTTTTACTTTCAAAAATGTACCCGGACTCACACTCAATTCTGTCACGCCCAAGCCAATCAATAGCGGTACATAATCCAGCTCGGAAGCCATCTCGCCACAGATACTGACTGGGATATCATGAGCTTTGGCACTCTGCACAGTGGTGCTAATCAGTTTTAGTACAGCCGGATCCAGCGGCTGATAATAATCTATTACATGCTCATTTCCCCGATCCACAGCCAAAGTATATTGGATAAGATCATTGGTGCCAATGCTGAGAAAATCGCATTCTGCTGCAAAGAGCTCTGAATTTAGGGCCGCCGATGGCACCTCTATCATTACACCGAGGCGCATTTCAGCATCAAACTCTACTGCTGCCTCGCTCAATTCTAGCTGGCACTCTGCCAATATTTTTTTGGCTAGGCGCAATTCTCGCAGTGAACTCACCATGGGAAACATCAACGAAATATTTCCATATTTATTTGCCCGTAAGATTGCTTTTAATTGCACTTTGAATATTTCCGGATAAGCCAGAGAAATGCGGATGCCACGACAGCCCAAATTGGGATTGATCTCTTTCTGCACACTCAAAATTTTGGATAATTTATCACCACCCACATCTATTGTGCGGATAATCAATTCTTTATCTCCCAGCTTTTCTGCTATCTTTTTGTAGATGGCAAATTGCTCCTCTTCATCCGGTAAATCAGGTCGGTCGATAAAGATAAATTCTGTTCGCAATAAGCCGATACCGTCGCAATTTAGCCTTTTTACCTGGCTCATCTCTTCCGGAATTTCGATATTGCACTTCAGGCTGATCTTGCGTCCATCGCGAGTCAGAGCCGGTTTATCAATTATTTTTCTCAATTCCTCTTGCTGGCGTTGATCTTGACGAAAGATTTTTTGGTACTTTTCTAAAACATCTGCCTCCGGCTCGACGATTAATTTACCGGAATATCCATCTAAGATAAGCAAGCTCTCATTTTCTATTTTTTGCGTAATATTTTCTAGGCTCACAATTGTGGGTAAACCGATAGAGCGTGCAATGATCGAGCTATGATCTGTCTTGCTGCCCTTTTCTGTGATCAGTCCATTAACCTTGTGCTCGAACAATTTGGTGATTTGTGAAGGTGTGATCTCCTGCAACAGCAAGATGCTATCTTCATCTACATCATCCAGAATATCATATTTTTGATTTGTAATGTGTGATAATAAACGCTGAGCAACATCCTGAAAATCTTGGGAACGTTCTGACATATAATTATTATCCATCTTCGCAAAAAATTCTATCACCTCATTAAAATGCTGATCGACTGCTTTTTCCAAACTATAAAATTCTTCACTAATTTTCTGCTTGATTTTCTCGATAAATTCAGGATCTTTCAGCATCATTTTATGTGTCGTCAGGATTTTTTTATTATCTTTGGTATGCGAATAATTTTCTATCATGCGATCTATATCAGCCAAAACGTGCTGCAAGCTCTGCTCGAATCTGGCAATTTCACTTTCTACCTGATGTTTTTCTATTTTGCTAGATTCTACTACAATCTTCTGAGGCAAAATAATCTTAGCCTTACCGATTCCCACACCGCCGGAAACTGCTAAACCCTGAAATGTTTGCATATATTACTCTTCGTTAAATTTGTTTGTAAAAAGTTCTACCAACTCGTTCATCAAATATTCTTCATCGATGCCATCTGCGATCAATTCCAGCTCACTGCCACATTCGGCAGCCAGCATCATCACACCCATAATACTTTTACCGTTGATATCCATATCATCTTTCACAATGCGGCAATCGGAACGATATTTGGTCGCTATTTTCACCAGCATGGTGGCGGGCCGTGCATGCAAGCCCAATTTATTTTCGATCTTAATTTTTTTTCTTATCATACTATTTTGGAATAATCTCCACTCCTTGCTTAGAATTTAGATTGCGATTTCCTTTTCTCTGATTTCTCGCGCAATTTGGCTTGTAATTTATCGGTGTAGACTTTGGCAGCTTCATAGCCAAAAGTTTTCAAAATATAATTCATCGCCACCACTTCGATAATAACCGAAACATTTTTACCAGGTGAAACCGGTAGATAAATGATCGGCCTTTTCACTCCCAAAATCTCTACAAAATTGTCAGCCAGACCGATTCGCTCATAATCCATATTGTCTTGCCAAGGCATCAACTCCAGTTGAACATCTATATCTTTTTCCAAGCCTACGGCCTGAATGCCAAACATCTTTTCCACATCGATCAAACCCACTCCCCTGATCTCCATAAAATGACCAAAATCAGTGGTCGGAGTTGCCAAAAGTTTATCTTCGCTTAATTTGATCTTCACCGCATCATCAGTGATGACTTTGTGCCCGCGCTCTACTAAATCCAAAGCACATTCACTTTTGCCGATACCGCTTTTTCCGGTTAGCAATATTCCCACGCCGAAAACGTCGATCATCGTGCCGTGCATCGTGCGGGTGGGAGCAAAATAATCCTGCAAATGTTTGCGTAGAAGATGGGAAAAACGGTCTGTACTGAGAGCAGATTTCAAGACTGCTATGTTCATATCATTTGCCAGAAATTCCAGCTGTTTGGGAGCGGAGAGCCCTTTGGTAATGATAAAGCAGGGAATATCGTAGATCAATATTTCTTTCAGCCTGTCATAGAGCTTTTCATCGCTCATAGATTGCATGTAGCCGATTTCAGTTTCGCCCAGAATTTGTATTCTCTTATAATCAAAACGCTCAAAGAAACCGGTCAAAGCCAATCCGGGACGGTTCAAGTGTTTGCTGCTGATCTCATTATCCAGAGTTTCCGCTTTGGTAGTCAAAGTCAGGGACAGCTCTTTTCCGTTTTCATGCAATAGGTCTTTTAGTTTTAAGAACATAAGAATCCTTGGTTATTTCGGTTAACGATTTATCTGAAAAAACTAAATTCGGGGTCTGCTATAGCAAACCCCGAAAAGATTATCTTAGCCTAGGGTTCCAGCAATTTAAAATGCTGATCATCTTTTTTCACCAAGACATTGATCCGATCAGTTTCGATATTTTTGAAAATAAAATAAGGATCACTGTTGGCATTGAATTGGTCGATAGCTTCATCGAGGCTGAAAGTTTCCGCCATAATTCTCTTGGTAGAAATTCTTTCAGATATATCACCTTCCTTGATCAGGTTGGCATAAACATATTTGGAACTTTCCGACAAACTGGTTTTCTGATGATCATCCCATTTGCCTTTCAGTTTTTTTAGTTTTTTTTCTGCTTTATCTATCGCATTATCTATCGCCAGATACATATTATCTTCTTCGGCTTCAGTAGCGATGCTATTTTTGGGAACATGTAAAATAACTTCGGCATAATTGCGATCTTTTTCAAGTTTTAACACAAATTGTGCACTGATAATATGGTGAAAATATTTTCCTATTCTCTCCATTTCGCCTTCAATGTGATCTCTGATAGCGTCTGTTAAGTCAAAATGACGGGCAGTGATTGAAATTTGCATAACTAACTCCTTTTTTTTAGAATATTTCTAGCTTTCTCTGCCTGATACGAGCTTCTCACCAAAGGGGCAGATTCTACCAAAGCAAAACCCATTTCCAGTGCGGCTGATTTATAGGCAGCAAATATATCAGGATGAACATATTCAGCTACTGGATAGTGTTCTGCTGAGGGCTGCATATATTGTCCAATTGTCACAATATCCACTTTGGCAGCACGTAATTTTTTTAGCAAAGAAATAACTTCTGATTGTTTTTCTCCCAGGCCAACCATAAATCCACTCTTTGTGATAATTTCGGGATCTATCTCTTTGGCTCTGCGAAGCACCTGAAGCGACTGTTCAAGATCAGCCATCGGTCTTACCGCTGCATACAATCTCTCGACAGTTTCTACATTATGGTTCAAGACATCCGGAGCAGATTGCACTATCTTTTTTAGTGGCTCAAAATCTCCGTTTAAGTCTGAGATTAATAACTCGATCGAAACCTCTGGGTTACAGTTTTTTCTGATCTCTTTTACTACCTGCACAAATTGCTCAGCGCCTCCATCCGGCAAATCGTCCCGCGTCACAGTTGTCACTACTATATGCTGCAGGTTTAGCTCCTGAGCCAGTCGGGCAATATTTAGCGGCTCTTGCGGATCGGGAGCTAAGAGGTTCTTTTTGCTTTTATCCACTGCACAAAAGCGGCAATTCCGCGTGCAGGTTTCACCCAAGATCATAAAGGTGGCTGTCCCCCGCTCGAAACATTCGCCTCGATTGGGACACTTAGCATCTTCGCAAACCGTGGTTAGATGATATTTGCGCAAGCTTTTGGTTAGTTCGCTGGCAGCTTTGGAGCCAACTTTATTGGATTTTAACCACTCTGGTTTTCGTAATCTTTTCATTTTTTTTACAATTTATGGATTGCCAGATTTTCCAGATCTTCAGCTGCTTCCATCACAGCTTCCGACAAGGTAGGGTGAGCAAAAACTATTTTTTTCACATCTTCTATTGTAGCGTCCAACCCGATCAGAGCCGAGGCTTGGGCTATCAATTCAGTAGCTTGCAGCCCGATAATATGTACGCCCAAAATCTTGTTATCAGCAGCCGAACTGACAATTTTGACAAAACCGTAAGTATCGCCTTTGCCCATGGCATTGCCATTGGCAGTAAAAGGAAATTTGCCAACTCTGACTTCTTGATATTTTTCTATCGCTACTTTTTCTGTATAGCCCACACTGGCAATCTCAGGATTGGTGAACGTACAGGCCGGAATATTATTATAATTCAATTTTATGATATGATGCTGGCTCTTTTTAAGTTGGTTGGAGATAATATCAGCTACGATCAAGCCCTGTTTACTGGCAGTATGTGCCAGCATGGATTTGCCGGTCACATCTCCGATAGCAAAAATATTTTGGCAGTTGGTGCGCATTTCATCGTCTATTTGGATAAAATCATTTTTCTTCTGCAGATCGAATCCGAGGAAATCAATCTCACAAACCGGCTTTCTGCCGACGCTTACCAATACTTTATCAGCCATGATCTCTTTACCTTTTGTCAGCGTTAATTTAATTTTATCATCGATCTCTTCATAAGCTTCTACAGCTTTCTTCAGATGAACTTTCATTTTATTTCTTTTGAATTTGGAAGCTAATTTTTTGGATACCTCAGCATCTTCTAAGCTCACCAAATTTGGTAGAAACTCCACAATCTGCACTTCCACTCCCAATTGATGATAGATCGAGGCAAATTCACAACCGATCACTCCACCACCTACGATCGCCAGACTTTTGGGAAGCTCAGACATATCAATAATATGACGCGAAGAAAGTATTTTGTCACCATCAAATTTCATAAAGGGCAATTCTTTGGGCTGGGATCCGGTCGCTAATATCACATAATCTGCACTGTAAGAAGAAGTTGCTGTTTCGATCAGAAAATCAGATTTTTTTTCAATCTTTTCTACCTTTTCATAGATTACCGGGATCTCTCTTTTTTCAAACATAAATTCGATGCCACCCACCAATTGCTCGACAATTATATTTTTGCGTTGCCAAACTTTGGAATAATCTACTTTTGCTGAGCCCAGCTCGATGCCAAAATCCTCAGCATTTTGCATTTCATGATAGAGATCTGCTACTTTTACCAAAGATTTGGTGGGGATACAACCCCAATTCAGGCAGACACCACCCAAACGCTCTTTTTCAAAAACTACTACTTTGATTCCATACTGCTGCAGCCGAATCGCTGTAACATATCCTCCCGGACCACCACCAATTATTGCTACTTCATACTTTTCCATTACTTCTTCCTTAAATGACTGTTTAAAATTCCATTGGCATTGCGATATTTCGCTACCAAACGCCTGGAAACCGTGGTTCCATTCTTACCCATAATTTCCGATATTTCACTATCGCTGAGAGGATTTGTTTTATCTTCATGCTCGATCAACGAGAAAATCTGTTTTTCCACATTTTGTCGCGAGACCGCTTCAAAGTCGCTATTTTTACCGGCTTTGCTGGTAAAGAAATCCTTTAGACACAAGATGCCAAAAGGTGTGTCGGCGTATTTGCTTCTCACCACGCGAGAAATCGTAGATTCATTTACCTGCAGCTCATCTGCTATCACAGAGTAGGTCAAAGGATTCAGCACTCCATTTTCGTTATAAAAAAAATCTTTCTGATTGCGAATGATTGCCTCTGTTACGCGCTCCAAAGTTCTACCGCGCATATAGATAGATTTGATCAAAAAACGGGCAGAATTTACTTTATCTCGCACATAAGCCAAAGATTCCTTTTTATCCTTCACCCCTTCCAAGATCTTTTTATAGCGGCGGCTCAGCCGAATGCGGGGAAAAGAGAAATCGTTGATTGTTACTTCATACTTGCCATCAATATTTTTGATAATCACATCCGGTACAATATACTTGTCGTCATTATTGATCACGCGCAAGCCGGGCTTGGGATCCAGATGAGAAATCTGCTCTTTCCAATACAAAATATTTTGCTCGGTCACATGATATTTTTTGGCAAGCTTGCTGTAGCGTTTATGAATCAAATCATCAAAATCATCTTGCACCAAATTGATCAGCAGCTTATTAAGAGAAGTCGCTTCGATCTGTGCCAGCAAACTCTCAGGAATGCTTCGAGCTGTAATGCCGGCGGGGTCAAAATGTAAGATCTCTTGATGAATCTCTTCCGCGCGCTCAGGGTTTATCTGATACTCTTCTTTCAGCTCATCAAAAATGGTTTCCGATTCCAAAATGCCATAAATATTGCAAGAGTCGATCAGATCATAGGCAAAATCATATTCAGCTTCGGTCAAAACCAGTTCATCTATCTGAGCATAAAAATCAGCTTTTTTATTTTCATGCTGAGCCACATAATCTTCCATCTCCACACGTTCATGCTTTACTTGGCGTCCACTACTTTCCCGATACATCTCGTTATAAGAATCTAAGATTTCACTCAGCTGCTCTGTCTCTTCCAAAGTCTTCTGCAATTCATCTTTTTCTTTTTGGGCTTCTTTTTCTTGCTCAGATAAATTGCTTTCTTCGATCTCTTCGTTTGAGGTGGAATCATCATCGTTGTCATAATCCACGATCTCTAACATGGGATTTTGCATCATTTCGATTTTCATCTGAGTTTCCAATTCCATTAGGGGCATGGTCAGCAATTTCAATGATTGCAACATCTTTGGCTTCAAAGCCATATTTTGAGTCTGTTTGGTACTAAGAGTTTGTTTGTAAGAACTCATCTATTTTTCTCCCAAAGGATGTTTGAATCTTTCGCCCAAATATACTTTGCGGGCTTGCTCGTTGTTTACCAATTCACGAGAAGTTCCGGAAAAGAGTATTTGGCCTTCAAAAATTATATAGGCGCGATCGGTAATATTCAAAGTCTCGGCCACATTATGATCTGTGATCAAGATCCCGATTCCACGCTCTTTTAGTTTGAGGATGATATCCTGAATATCGGCCACTGCCAAGGGATCTACGCCGGCAAAAGGCTCATCCATCAAGAGAAAAGAGGGCGAAGTAACCAAGCTGCGGGTTATCTCCAATTTGCGCCTCTCGCCTCCGGAAAGCGTGTAAGCTTTTTGTTTGGCAAGTTTTGCCAATCCCAGCTCATCCAGATGCTCTTGCAGTCTTCTCTTACGCTCTTGCTTCGATATCTTCAGTGTCTCCAAAATTGCCATAATATTCTGCTCAACTGTCAATTTATGAAAAATTGACGGTTCTTGCGCTAGGTAGCCAATACCCAGTTGAGCTCGCTTGTACATCGGCAATTTGGTGATGATCTTCTCATTGGATAAGACCTGACCCGAATTGGGCTTGATCAAACCGAGAATCATATAGAAAGTTGTAGATTTTCCTGCTCCGTTCGGACCCAAAATACCTACAACTTCACCTTGCTTCACAGCCAAGCTGACGTCTTTTACAACGCGTCTTTTCCCGTAAATTTTTACGAGGTTTTTTATTTCTAGTTTATTCATAAGCATGCATATTTTTGGATTATAAATTTATTTTGTCAAGCGAATGTTAGGAAAAATCGGATATATTTTGAGTAATGGAATGATTTCTGCATTCATGAGCGGCGCTAACTAACTGCTATAAAAGAAGAATTGCTCGCCCAACGTCGATTTGATGGCAAATTTATAATTTGTTTTTTATTATTTTCCAGACCGATCGCAGCTGCTCAGATAAATTATTATCTTTCAAATTTGTAGACGCCATCGATCTTATCTTGCAAAAATATCTCTTCGATCTCTTCATTGGCAAAGATTATTTTCATTTTGGCAGCTGCCGCGCGATTGATCAAAAAGTCATCTTTCTCACTTTTTTCTTGCTGGTAGAAGCTGCTTACTTCACCCTCAGCATCACAGATCTTGATTTGACCTTCCACAAAATCAAAACTCATTGCATTAGATTTTATCCAGTTATCCCGCTCTCCCCCGGCTTCAGAAGAAAATCTCACTTCACAGCTCTGGTTTAATTCTGCCAATTTTATCTCCTGCTCGGAAAAAAAGATCTGCATCTCTTCAGCTTCCGCTGTGGCAAATTCAGAATCAAAGATGGGCTCGCCCAAAAAAATCGCTTTCTGCTCATCCTGAAAATAGAGCAAAAAATCACTTCTTACATTGAAATCAGGAGCTTCGGTCAGAACATCAAAATTGGCTGTAACTTTGGAAAATTCCTCAAAATATTCGATCTTTTCAGCCGAAATTTTTAGTGAATCTTGCAGAGCAAGCTGTGGTCGTTGTAAAAGATAGCCATAACCATCTTGCCGGTTATAGTGCAATATTCCACAAGTTCCATCCACCTGTTCTCGTTGATCATACATCACCACATTGGCTTCAGCATCCAGCTCTTGTTTCTGGCGCCAATAGATTACTTTATCAGCTGCAAAAGTTCTATATGTACTGTCAGCGTGCTCTTCTCGCGCCAAAACAGATCCAGTTAAGACCAATTTCTCCTGCAAGCGAAAATACTCCACTTTATCGGCAAAGAGCGCTAAACTATCTTCATAAACCTCTACCTCGCCTTGCAAGATCGTAAGTTCTTCTTCGTCATAAAGCTCAGCGGTATTGGAAAAAAATTCGGTCTCGCCATAAAAGAAGTGCACATTGCCAGATAGCTTCAAAATTCGCTGTTCGTTCTGCTCGATAGCTGTTCCCACATCAGCATTGATCAGACGGTAAGGACGCAAATCTTCTGCTCCCAACCAACAAAATAGTAGTAGCATACTACCAAGTAATATCTTCTTCACTCAATTTTCCTTCAGCTGAAACTTTGGTTATTTCTATCTTGCTCATAGCTGCATCACTGCGCATCTCTTCGCCTCGCATAATATTGTTTTCACGGATAATCTTGACTCCGTTTTTGGCTGCAAACTGATCTGTGTTGCGGTTCCAACGCAGATATTCCGTCTCCAAAATTGCATTTTCTGTGGTCACCACCACATTACCGATGCCGATGAAAATATTTTTGGCATCATCAAGCTCTGCCTGATCGCAAGTCAGCACGGTCTCCACTCTGCCAGCCTTGTCATAAGTCACAATCTCAGCTGTATCAGCGTAAGTATAATTACGCTGCTCAAACTTACGAATATAATTGGCCTGCATTTGATATTCCAGCAGATCGCCTTTGCTATTGATGATCGTAATATTTCGCGCTTCTTGATCAGGAATATCGGCCGCTGTTTCTTCATATTGAAAAGCGGGCTCTTCCTGACAGCCCAAGAAGAGCAAACTAAGCGTGCAGATTAGCCAAAAATTCTTCAATGACTTCTTCATATTTTCCCTGTGCTTTTAAGATATAGGTAATTAGCTGACGAACAGCTCCTTTGCCCCCATCAGCTGCTGCCACAAATTGGCATTTGGCTTTGAAATCGGGCTCTACATTATTGGGACAGGCAGCTAAATTTGCCATTTTCAGAGCCGGATAATCATTCCAATCATCGCCCATATAGGCCACATTTTCCCATTGCAGATTTTCAGCTGCCAAGATCTCTTCTACTTTTTTCTGTTTATTGCGCACTTTCTGATGCAAAATATCTATCTTCAGATCGTTGCAGCGTTGCTGCAAAATCTCTGATCTGCGCCCGGTAACGACTGCCACCTTGATCTCGGTATATCTCAACAAGCTGATACCCAAACCATCGCGGGCTGAGAAACTCTTGCTCTCGACTTGCTTACCATCATAGACAATTTGTCCGTCGGAAAGTACTCCATCACAATCTAAAATCAATATTTTTATATTTTCAAATGCCATGTCTATCCTTCTTCTTACTATTTTTTTACTAAGTGAAATATCTCGATCAATTCATCCAAAAGCTGAGGAATTTTTTGCAGTTCAAACATAGTTTTGGCATCACTCAAACCCAGAGCCGGCTGCGGATGAGTTTCGATGAAGAAACCTTTCACAGCGCCTGTAGCTGCCGCTGCCCGTGCCATCAAAGGAACGTATTGCGGCGTGCCACCACTGGTTTTGCCTTGGCTGGGTTGCTGCAAACTGTGCGTCACATCATAAACCACCGGATAGCCGCTTTGCTGCATGATGGCAAATCCTCGAAAATCCACGACCAAGTTATGATAACCAAAGCTGCTACCACGCTCGGTCAATAATATTTTTTCATTCCCGCTGATTGCAGATTTTTCCGCTGCCGCTGCGATATCTTCGGGTGCCATGAATTGTCCTTTCTTGATATTAACAATTTTTCCCGTGGCGGCCGCAGCCTGAATTAGGGCAGTTTGCCGACTGAGAAAAGAGGGTATTTGGATAATATCAGCCACCTCGGCCACTGGCTGAGCTTCACAACATTCATGGATATCTGTAATGATGGGAACCTGATATTTTGCTTTTATCTGCTTCAGAATCTGCAAACCTTTTTGCAAGCCGGGTCCCGAAGGCGAGCTGGCAGAAGTGCGATTTGCTTTCTGATAAGACGCCTTAAAGATAAATAGCATATCTCTTTGGGCAGTGGCGCGCTGCAATGTTTCTACTATTTCCTGCATAATTTCAGGCGCTTCGATCACGCAAGGTCCGGCGATCAGAAACGGCTTTTTGGCAGCAATGATTTTTTCATATAAATTCATAAAAATCCTTTATCAGCCTGGGAATTCCCAAGCCTTGATTGTTTTAGCTCTTCACTAATCAGCAGGGACGATATTTTGTGTCCAGCATTTTTTTCCTTGCCAGCTTGCACCAAAAAAAATTCTATCCCAAAAAAATCTGAGGTTATATGAAATATATTATTTTTATGCTAATGCTTTTTAGCTGGCAGCTTTTGCCGGCAGATCAGCTGGCCCGTCTGCATTATGCAGGTGGAGGAGATTGGTACAATGATGCTGATGCTATCCCCAATTTATGCGAATTTCTCAATGAAAATCTGCAGACTGATTTCGCTCTGACAGAAGCTGTGGTAAAACCTGATGCCGGCTCTATCTTCAATTATCCCTTTATCTTTGCCACCGGGCACGGCAAGCTGAGCTTTGATCAAGCAGAGCGGCAAAATCTGCGGGAATATCTGCGCCGTGGCGGCTTTCTTTACGTGGATGATGATTATGGAATGGATCAATATTTCCGAGCTGAAATCAAGCTACTTTTCCCGGAAAAACAATTGGTGGAACTACCAGCTGAACATGAAATATTTTCCAGCTATTATCAATTTTCCCGCGGCGTACCCAAAATTCATGAGCACGATGGCAAGCGACCGCAAGCTTTCGCAATCTTCGATGATAGCGGCAGAATGCTGATACTCTACACCTACGAAACCAATATTTCTGACGGCTGGAGCAATGCTCACCAGACAGACCCGGAAAAGCGGCAAAAAGCTTTTGAGATGGGAGCCAACATCGTGCATTATCTGATCAATAACTAACGAGGAAAAAAATATGAAAAGAGTAATCTTCGCCTCCGATTTTCATCTAAAATTTCAGCAAAACCAGGAAGATAGAGCGCGCCAAACCAGAGTCTTGAACTTTTTGGATAGCTTGATCGGTAACACTGAAATGTTGATCTTAAATGGTGATATCTTCGATCTTTGGTTCGCTTGGAATCAGGTAATTATCAAAGGCTATTTCCCACTACTTTGCAAATTGAAAAGTTTGCGCGAAAGCGGCTGCCGCATCATCTTGGTCGCCGGTAATCATGATTTTTGGTTTAATGGTTTTTTAGATAAGGAATTGGGGCTGGAAATTTATCCTGATAATTTTAGTATCGAATTGCAAGGGAAAAGAATCCTCTGCAATCATGGAGATCTCTACACAGCCAACGATTTGCGCTATAAGATCTTCCGCGGCTTTATCCGCAATAAATTTGTGATGAGTCTTTTCCGCATCTTGCATCCCGATTTTAGCCTCAGACTCGGCATGTTACTTTCGCGTAGTAGCCGGGATCGAAAAATCCCGGAAAAATTGCGCCGCGCCAAAGAAGCCGGCTTGGAAAATTTTGCCCAGAAGCAGTTTGAAAATTATGATCTGGTTGTATTGGGACACTCTCACAATCCCAAAATCATCGATTATGCCGATGGCACTTACGCCAACAGCGGAGATTGGATTTCGCATAACAGTTACTTGGAATTGATAGAAGGTAAATTAATGCTAAATTACTTTGCAGAATAGACTTTAATAACATTTTCTTAAAGCTTTTTATTAGAAGTTTATTCTCTCAATTCTTCCTTGAACTAACTCAAAAAATTTATTCAAAATAATTTTCCTATTTACCAATTCTTATTCTGCTTTAGTTTATTCAACATCTCTAAACACTTAGGAAGGTTGAAGATGTTAAAATTAATTTTATTGATAATAAGTTTGCAAATAGGAGTAACTATGAATGCAGAAAACAAAGAATATCGTCCCCTCTCGCCTGCTGAAAAGCGAGTAATAGAAGAGAAAGGTACAGAACGTCCATTTTCCGGTATTTATAACGATCATCAGCAAGAGGGCGTCTACAATTGCAAAAAATGTGGAACTCCGCTCTTCGAATCGACTGACAAATTTGCGGCAAATTGTGGCTGGCCAAGTTTTGATGATGCGATAGAAGGAACTGTAAAAGAGCAGATCGATGCAGACGGCAGACGCACAGAAATAGTTTGCGCCAATTGTGGTGGACATCTGGGTCATGTTTTCCGTGGTGAAGGCTACACAGACAAAAATACTCGCCATTGTGTAAATTCCATTTCACTCGATTTTACCCCGACCAGCGAAATTAATGTAAAGCCCTTGCTTCCCTCAACCGAAACTGCCTATTTTGCCGCCGGCTGTTTCTGGGGCGTGCAATATCATCTGGCTCAGGTGGAGGGTGTGATTTCTTCTGAAGTTGGCTATATGGGCGGCGACACTGATAATCCCACCTATCGTGAAGTCTGCAGCGGAACTACCGGCCATGCAGAAGCACTGAAAGTGATTTTTGATCCTGAACAGACTGATTATGAAGAGCTGGCGAAACTCTTTTTTGAAATCCATGATCCTACCCAGTTAAATCGGCAAGGCCCAGATATTGGAGAGCAATATCGTTCAGCTATTTTTTTTGACAATCAGAGGCAAGCTGCAATCGCCCGCAAATTGATCTCAATTCTCCGAGATAAAGGCTACGATGTTGTCACAGCGGTATTACCGGCTGCCGAATTTTACCCGGCTGAAGAATATCATCAAGATTACTATCAGAAAAAAGGTGGAAATCCCTACTGCCATATTTATCAAAAGCGCTTTTAAACCAAGTTTATATTTTTTTTTACTTGCACTAATCAAAATGTATATTTCTTTTAGTTCAGAATTTTTATATTTGATTTTTTTTCAACCGCAACCAGGAGAACTGAAAGAGATGAAAGATCTTAAGCAGATTAAAATTTTATTTGTTGGACGTAAAATGCACTTTAACTCTCTTATAAATAAAGTTTCAGAGCTGCCAATAAATTTTCGGCAGACAGAAAATCTTTCAGAGGCCCAGCAAATTATCGCAGAGCAAAAGATTGCTCTGCTCATAGTAGATTCTGCGGTTGATGATCTCCCAAAATTTACCAATGATTCAGCAAGATTCCAGATCCCGCTTCTGTTCTATCTAGCTGAAACAGACGCTGACTTTCAACCCCAGCTTTGTGATAATCTTTACTACCTGTCTGCTGCTGCCAACTCTTGCGATCTAATCAATACAATCAATTTGGCCTTGGAAATTTCTCAATTGCAAAAGAGCCAAGATTTTCGAGCAAACGATTTCTGCCAACTGAAATCTGAAGCTTTGGATTCGGCCACTGAGGGAATCGTGATTGTCGATTCCACAGACAAAATAATCTATTTAAATAACGCTACAGCAGATATTTATGGCTATGGAGCTCGCACAGAACTTGAGGGCAAATTGTGGAGAATTTTTTACGATGAGCAAGAATTGCGTTTATTTGATCAGAGCATCATGCCAGAATTTTTCAAAGCTGGATTTTGGCAGGGCGAGTGCCGAGGATTGCGACAAGATGGCACTAGCTTTCCCCTAGAGCTCACCCTCAGCCGCATGAAAAATAAGTATATTATGGCAATTTTTCATGATATCACAATTCGCCAGCAAGCTTTGCAAACTTTGCAAGCCAGTGAACAAAAATATCGCAATCTGATGCAGCGGATGCAATTGGGTTTGGCTGTACATCAGCTAATTTTGAATGAACATATGAACCCGATCGATTATCGTTTTTTGGAAATAAATCCGGCTTTTGAAAAGATGACAGGTTTGAAACAAGCAGAGGCAATCGGCAAAACCGTAAAAGAACTTTTACCCGATATCACTGATGATTGGATCACGCGTTATGCTGAAGTTGTTATCACGGGACGCTCAAACGAATTTACCGATTACTCAGAACCTCTAAACAAATATTACAGCGTGGTCGTCTTCAAATCCGGCCCTATGCAATTTGCCACGATCATAGCAGATATAACCCAACCAACTTTAGCTGCAGCAGAGCTACGCGAAATCAAAGCTGATTTGGAGGTAAAAGTCAGCAAACAAACTGCTCAATTGCAAGAGAAGATAACAGATCTGGAAAGATTCCGAGAAGCCACTATCGAACGTGAATTTCGCATCAAAGAGCTCAACGATAAATTAGCCTTGCTGCAAGCAAAGCTATCATCAGGGAGATAAGATGAATAAAACATTTTTGCTTATAATATTATTTTTGCTACTTTTCCCCGCTATTTTGCTAGGCAATGATCCATATTTTTCTCCTCAGGAACTGGTCTGGATCGAGCGTCACCCTCTCATTCGAGTTGCTCCTGATCCCGATTTTCCTCCGATCGAATATTTTGAAGAGGGAGAATACCGAGGAATTGCCGCAGATTTTATGAAGATAATTTCCCAAAAAACCGGAATAAAATTTGAATATGTGAAAGCAGAAAATTGGGATGAGGTTTTGCAGATGGCGCAAGCTCGAGAAGTAGATATGCTTTCGGCAGCAGCTCAAACCCCCGAGCGTAGCAAATATATGGATTTCACAGAACCGTATCTAATCTATCCGGGAGTAATAATTACACGAAAAAATAATCCTGAACTAGATAAACTGGAAAAATTGCAAGATCAGCGAGTTGGCATCGTTAGCGGCTATGTCTGGCAAGAGATGATAGCCCAAGATCATCCTGAGATCAATATCATCGGGGTGGAAAATATTGTGGAAGGTTTGCGCCAACTAGCCCTAAATCAGATTGATGCCTTTATTGCTACGCTTCCTATCGCGCTCTATTATATCGAAAAGGAAGGAATTCCCAATCTGAGAGTAACTGGAAATACTCCGTATCAAACCAAGCTTTCCATCCATACCCGTCAGGATTGGCCTGAATTAAGTTCCATCATGAGCAAAGCTTTGGCTGATATTCCTCAAAAACAAAGGCAAGAAATCAATCAGCGTTGGATTCATCTGCAGAGCAAACCTCTGATCTCAAACCGTCTATTGCGCAGCAGCATCATCATTTTTTTACTGGGTGTTTTAGCCTTCATTTTGATAGTTTTCTGGAACATAACCCTCAAACGAAAAGTCAGGGAAAAAACTTTAGAATTGCAAAAAGATATCTTGCAGCGTAAAGCTACCGAAGCTGAATTACAAAGTAATAAAGCTAACTATAAACTCTTGGTAGATAATCAATTGGATTTACTGGTAAAAGTAGATAAACAAAACAGATTTCTCTATATCAGCCCTTCTTATTGCCAACTATTTGGTAAAACTGAAGCTGAATTATTAGAGCAGGAATTTTATCCTTTGGTTCACAAAGATGATGTCGAATCAACCAAAAAACAGATGCAAAATCTCTATAAACCTCCTTACTCCTGCTATATTGAGCAGCGGGCAAAGACAATTCACGGTTGGCGCTGGCTTGCTTGGAATAATAAGGCTATCTTGGATGAAGAAGGCAAGGTCAAAGAAATTATCGGCTCGGGGCGCGATATCACTGTCCAAAAAAATGTGGAACTGGAATTGGAAGAGCTGAAGGATAATCTGCAAAAAGAGATTGCTGCCCAAACTAAAGAATTGCAAGAGAAGATCGACCAGTTGGAAAGATTCCGTGAAGCCACTGTGGAACGAGAGTTTAGGATCAATGAATTACGTCAGGAATTGCAGAGATTGCGAGGAGCCAGTGATGAAAATAACTAAGCATCTCATCATCATACTCATCCTTCTCAGCGTTAGCAATCTCTTTTCCACTGAAGATGAACAACCAAATCTAAATCAAAAACTAAAGATCGTCATTGGCGCAGAGCCCAATTATCCTCCCTACAGCATGGTCAATAAAAGTGGTGAACCTATTGGTTTTTCCATTGATCTGTTTCGGGAAGCAACGCAGGCCGTAAACATCGAGGTTGAGATAAAAATCGGCGTTTGGGATAAGATCAAGCAAGATTTGACAGATGGTAAGCTCGATGCTCTACCTTTGGTAGGCCGAACTCCCGAGCGTGAGAAAGATTTTGATTTCACTCTGCCCTATCTCTCTTTGCACGGAGCTGTATTTGTGCGTAATGATTATATCGGAATCTCGTCCAGAGAAGATCTACGTGGCAAAAAAATAGCTGTGATGCGCGGCGATAATGCCGAAGAATATGCCCGCAGAAATCAGCTCAGCGATCAAATATTTGCTACCAACACTTACGAAGAAGCTTTTCGCCAACTCTCCAACGGCTATTATGATGCTGTCATCATTCAACGCTTGGTAGGCTTGGAATTGCTCAAGCAAACCGGCATCGGCAATGTGAAACCTCTCGACTTTATGCTGGCTGATTTTAGACAGAATTTTTGTTTCGCTGTCAAAGATGGAGATAAATATTTACTTTCGCTACTAAATGAAGGACTTTCGATCGTGATTGCAAATGGAACTTTTGATGAACTTCATCAAAAATGGTTTGGCTCCGAGCCTGAAGTCGGATTGGATTTGCTTAGTGTTATGCGAGTAGTAGCAATAATTTTTATCCCTCTTTTCATCATCATTGTTGTTCTTTGGATTTTCAGTTTGCGCCGGCAAGTAAGCAATCGCACCAAACATCTAGATGCTGAGATAACTCAACATCTGCATACTCTGCAAGAGCTAGAGAAAAATCAGCAAGAGACAGCTGCCAAAGAAGATGAGATCAGATTGTTGCTAAATTCCACAGCCGAAGGCATCTATAGTGTAGATACCCAAGGCGATTGCCTCACGATCAATAATTCAGCACTACATTTTCTGGGCTATGCTGATAAAGCTGAAGTGCTAGGAAAAAATATGCATCAATTGATTCACCATAGCCAGCCTGACGGTACTAAGATTCCGCAAAATAGATGTAAAATTTTTCAAGCATTTCTGCATGGAGAAGGCACCCATAGTGAAGAGGAAGTGTTTTGGCGCAAAGATGGTTCAGCTTTTCCGGTGGAATATTTTTCCTATCCCATCCGCAAAAATAATGAAATTACAGGTTCTGTTATAACCTTCTGGGATATTAGCGACAGAAAAAAATCTGAGCTGGAGATAAATAAACTGACCAAATCTCTCGAACAAACCGTCAGCGAACGCACTGCAGAATTGCAGAAAAAAATCCTCTCTCTCGATCGTAGCCAAAAAGCTATGCTCTATATGGTGGAAGATCTGAACTCTATGACCCAAGAATTGAAGCAAGAACGCCAGAAATTAAAAGCTTCCAATGCCGAATTAGAAGCATTTACCTACTCAGTTTCTCACGATCTGCGCGCTCCGCTACGAGCGATTGATGGCTTTTCCAAATTTCTGGTCGAAGATTATCAAGATAAATTGGACGCTGAAGCAAAACGCTACATCAAGATCATTCGCGATGCTTCACAGAAAATGGACAAATTAATCATCGATCTGCTCGAGCTTTCTCGCATTTCGCGTGGTAAATTAAATCTGCAAAAGATTGATCAGGAAAAATTGATAAAAGAGACATACCAAGACATTGCTTCTCCGACCGAACTGCATGAATTCAAATTGATCATTCAGCCTTTGCCTGCAATTTATTGCGATCTTACTTTGCTGAAACAAGTTTGGCAAAATTTGCTGAGCAATGCCTTAAAATATAGTTCCAAATCTAAAATCAAGCAGATCGAAATCGGCGCTCGTGTCTTGGAAGATGAGATTATCTTCTACGTCAAAGATCAGGGAGCCGGCTTTGACGAAGAGTACAAAGATAAATTATTTGGAGTTTTTCAAAGATTGCATACTGTAGAAGAGTATCAAGGAACCGGTGTAGGCTTGGCGATCGTGCACAAAATTATTCAGCGGCATGCCGGCAAGATCTGGGCAGAGAGCAAAGAGCAAGGTGCTACGTTCTATTTCTCCCTACCCCAAAACCAACCGCTAGAGAAGAACAAAAATTAATTCACACTGAAGGAGAATGATATGAACCTGAATGAAGTAGAAATTCTGATTGTGGAAGATAATCCTAACGATGCCGAAATGGCTCTGCGGGCTTTCCAAAAGAACAAACTGACCAATAAGATTTTGATTGCTCGAGACGGCGTAGAAGCCTTGGACTTTATCTTTGCCAGAGGAAAATTCTCCGAGCGAGATGCCAAAAACAAACCCAAGATTATCTTGCTGGATCTGAAACTTCCCAAAATTAGTGGTTTGGAAGTCTTGAAGGAGCTCAAGCATAATGCAGAGAACAAAATCATTCCAGTCATCATGTTGACCTCTTCACAGCAAGAAACTGATATCGTCAAGAGCTATGAATTGGGAGTAAACAGCTATATTATCAAGCCGGTAGATTTCAATAAATTTGTCGAAGCGGTAAAAGGTTTAGGCTTTTATTGGCTACTCCTCAACAAGCAGTGTCATTAAGCAAGGGAAAACAAATATGCCTAATGAAAAAAAATCTTTCCGTTTATTGATCGTAGAAGATTCTGAGATTGATGTAGAATTAATCTTAAGAAGTTTGCAGCGAGAAAATTTTGAAATTGATTCTCTGCTGGTAAATGAGGAAGAAGCATTTGTGGACGCCTTGTCAGATTTTGCTCCCGATCTGATCATCTCCGATTATAATTTGCCTACTTTCAACGGCATGCGAGCTTTGCAGCTTGTCAAAGATTTGCCACAGTTTATACCATTCATCATTATCACCGGTTCCATCGATGAGCAAACTGCTGTGAAATGCCTGAAATCAGGTGCTACCGATTATGTGCTAAAGAATAATCTGGCGCGTCTACCCTTTGCGGTTTTAGATGCTCTGAAT
>JAWOEN010000135.1:0-5116 GCA_046482725.1 Cloacimonadales bacterium (SeqCode) | reverse complement strand
TTTTTTTTGGCAATAATTTTTTTTTCTCAGGCCAGTTAGGCCAACCCAAAATAACTATTGCAGCTCTTCAGAATCGTTGATATATCCCACTTGCTGAACAGGGATAATTTCATGATTTTGATTAATTTCAAAAACTCGCCAGCTGTTTCCGGTTTGATTTTCCGGGATATCAAAACTGGCTAAAAGCCGATCTTGGCCATAAACTTCTACCCGGGCGCCGCTACGTGATAATTTTTTGCTGCGCTTACTATTGCGATTGGAATAATCGAATACACTGTAACGATAATCGCCAACTGCCGGCTTATAGATCGTGATCGTCTCAGGTCCATAACGATCCATATCGTCCCGATCCAAAAAATCTCTACCGCCTACCAAAACTCTGTTGTGATACCAAATATGAAATCTGCCACCTTCCGGTTGGGGTCCGCTGAGATGAGCATCCAAATCGCGCGGTCTGCTACCCCAGGTAAGCACTATCCGAAATTCTTTGATCATGGGAGTGAGTGCTGCTACTACTTCGCGGGGAATCTCGTCCAAGCCCATCCTTACCTGGCGTGAAGTAGAGATATAGCCTGTTTTGGCAATATTCAGATCGTATTGGGTAACTTCTGCCGGGAAAATAAATACCCCACTTTCGTCAGTAACAAAAGTCTGGGAATCTTGATAATAATCTCGCAATTCTACCTGCGCTCCGGCCAAAGGGTCTCCCGTCACCGCGTCTAGGATTCTGCCCAAAATAATGCGTGATTTGGGATAGTAGCGCACTTCGCGATCAATCTCACCCAATTCGGCATCCAAAGTAAAAACTTTACAAGCCAGTCCTTGCCCGGCCGGCACTTTGATCAGATCCAGCAAATTACCATCTTTATAGATAGAGATCTGCGGCTTGGATTTTGCGATCATCTCAGGATCATTCATCATATCATCATCGGCAAATTTGTCTTTGATCCAAAAGGTAAAATAACCTTCCTCAGAATCTATCAGAAAAACCTGTTTGGCTTTGTTGCTACGGTTTTCTCCCAGCGCAATTAATTTACCCGACAAAACTTCTGCCTCGCCTACTCCATTCACAAATTCTGTTTTCTGCCCAATATTTCCACTGATAAATCCATTGCATTCACCGCCAAAAACATCCCAATCCAAGCGAATCTCATATTGAGTTGCCGCCAGAGAAGTAAAGAGCAGAAATAGTAGAGCAATTATTATATTTTTTTTCATCAATTTCCTCCCAAAAACTTAAATTTCCAGATCTTCTTCGTAATCTCCCAAAACAGTCTCCAGCTTGATCACTTGCAAAAAGCCGACACCTTTTTTATTCAAATCTATCTTATAATCTTTTAGTAATTTCAGCAATTGTTCGGCCTGAGCCTTTCGTTCGATATGCGCAAAAATCAGGGCGGAAGACGCTGATTTTCCGTGTGCCATATAGCTGAGTCCGGCAAAGACAGGCATCTCATAGGCCATTTTTCTTACCATAGATTGCGAGTCTATAATCGAGGCGTTGGTAATGCCGGTTTCTACCAGGGCTTCCATCACATCAGCTACCTGATTGCCATTGTGCAAGGTGAGCAGCAGCAAATGATGATCATCTTTTTCGTTGGAATCATCTTCCTCGTCATATTCCACCAGCACATCCACCACCTCATCAGCTGTCTGACAAGCCAATAAACTATCGCGAAATTCCTGATTTTTCAGCAGGCGTGAAGATTTGGCCAGAAGTTGCAAATACTCTTTATTGTGAGCTTCGGAACAACCAAAAAAGAAAACAATCTTGACTTTGCCAAATTCACTATTGCCATAATCAATCCCCTCTTTTAGGAGAATAATACACAAAAAGAGTTTATCCACATAATCACTGCGGGCATGTGGAATGGCGATGGTTGGGATTAGCTCAGTATTAGAAAGCTCTTCCCTCTTTTTCAAAGCATTGAGAAATTTCTTCTTGTTTGTCAGATAATCATATTGGTAGACATGATCTACCATCCCGGCAAAAAGCTCAGATTTGGAGCTCACCTCAGGATCTATCACAATCAATTTTTTATCCAGTTTATCTTTCCACATTATTGCCTCCCAGCATCACAAGGTTTCTATCTTACTATTCGTTTGTACCAAAGCCTTTCTGTCCCATTCTTGTAAAGCTAATTTTTAGCAGAAGCGGGGTAAGAATAGCACTAAAAATAACCATCAAGATCGTAGCAGATAAGATATCGGTTGCGATCAAACCTTTGGCCAAAGCCATATTAGCAACGATCAATGCTACTTCACCTCGCGGCATCATACCAAAGCCAATGCGCAAGGAACGTACGTTGTCAAACCCGTTGAGGCGCGAACCAAACCAACTGCCCAAAGCTTTGCCAAAGACTGCTAAAAAGATAAATAGTGCTACTGTCAAGGGTTCAGCTTCGATATCAAAAAGATTAAATTCCAAGCCGATGCCGACAAAAAAAACATCCACAAAGAAAGATTTGCCCAAAGCAGAAACACCATCTTTGATATTGTGTCTATATTCGGTCTGTCCCAAAAACAAGCCGGCAAAATAGGCTCCGGTTATCGCTGCCAATCCGGTAGATTCGGCAAACCAAGCATAGAGCATCACCACGCCAACTGCCAACGAAACCACCACATTATCCAACAGCAATTTTTTCAGGTTCAAAAACAGTGGCTTCAAAAGATAAATCCCACCCAGAAAGGCTACTACGAAAAAGAGTAATATTTTGCCCATCTGCCACCAAATATCGACTGATGATTCTCCGACGCCGGCACTGATTCCAAAGATAATTGTTAGCAGCAAAATACCGACAATATCATCGATGATTGCAGCATTCACGATACATCTGCCTTCAATATTTTTGATTTTTTTCAGATCCATCAGAGTCATCACACTCACACTGACGCTGGTAGCGGTAAAAATCACTCCGATAATCAAGGCTTGGGTTATACTGGGACTGATCAGCAGAGAAAATCCCACGCCAAAGGCAAATGGTAAAATCACTCCACCCATAGCCGGCAACAATGCCTGCCGCGAATCTTTTTTTACCCGCTTCAGATCTGTTTCCAATCCCGCTTCAAATAGCAGAAAGAGCACTCCCACTTTGCCGATCCAGAGGATAATCTCATCTGCTCTGATCCAGCCCAAAACTGTCGGACCCAAAAAGACGCCAAGAATTAGCATCCCGATTACCGGTGGTTGGCGGAACCTTCTGGAGACTGCTCCCAGTATTTTGGAGAGAAAAATGATGATAGCCAATTCCAAAAATATTCTGTGTTCCATAGTTTATTGATTGATCCTTTGCCGCGATAAATGCTGGCTATAAGTTTGAGAAAATGTATGAGCTCCGCCGCCGCTGGCAAAAAAGAAATAGTAATCTGTTTCAGCCGGATTCAATACGGCCTCGATTGCCCCACGCTCAGGGCTGCAGATCGGAGCCGGGGGCAAACCAGAGTGCAAATATGTATTGAAGGAAGAATCTATTTTTAGATCTTTATAATAGATTTTTTTGCGGTTTTTGCCTATCTTTTCCAACGCATAGGCAACTGTAGGATCAGCTTGCAATTTCATGCCAATTTCCAATCTGTTTAGATAGACGCTGGCGATAAGAGGTTTTTCCTCGGCAATCTGAGCTTCCCTCTCCACGATCGAAGCCAAAATCATCACCTGATAATAGTCCAAATCTGCGCTGTTGGCAAAATCCAGATACTTGGTTTGGGCAAAATGTTGATTTACCATGGTTTGGATAATATATTTCTCCGCAGCTGTCTCGGGAAAATGATAGGTTTCGGGATAAAGAAAGCCTTCCAAATTTGGCAAATCAAAGCCGGTGAGCTCTTTGGCAAAATCGGCATCATAACACCAGCTCAAAAATTCTGTTTTTTCTCCAAATTGCTCTTTTTCTAAAATATCTATTGTTTTTTCCAAAGTTAGACCTTCGGGAATGGTGATTTTACGTAATTGTACATGTCCATCTTTGATTTTGGAAAGCAGTTGATACATATTAAATTCGCCGTCAAAGCGATATAAGCCATAGCTAAGAGCTTGATCGCTGCCACTGAGGCGGGTAAACCAATAAAAAATTTGCTGCGAGGAGATCAAATCTTCGGCCGCCAATCTTTGGGAAATAGAGGCGGCAGATTCTCCCGGATGAATTCTAAAATATTGATTTTGCAAATCTTGACTGGAAAATATAGTATTGAGCAGCAAAAAAAGCACAGAGAAAAAAATTATTCCCAGCAGCAACCACATCTGTTTCATTTGCGATCTTCCAAAAAATTTTTCAGGATAATCGAGGCTGCCATTTTATCGATGATCTTTTTTCTCTGCTGCGGCGAATATCCCATCTCTATCAGTAAATCTGTGGCTTCTGCCGTGCTGTAGCGTTCATCATAAAATTCCACAGGCAAGGTGATCTCTTGCTCCAGCTGCTGCTTGAAAGTTCGAACTTCTTTGGTTTTGCGGCTGTCTTCGCCTGCTAAATTTAGGGGAAGACCTAAAATTATTTTACCGACTTTCTCATTCTCAATGATTTCTCGCAGTTTATCAAAAATTCCTTTCTCATTTGAAAGCACCTGATAGGGAGTAGAAATAATCTGCATAGGATCGCTCAAAGCAAGGCCGATCCTCTTTTCTCCATAATCTATTCCCATTAATCTCATATTTTCCATATTATCTGATCGCAAACTCTTAGTAAAAAATAGCTAGCAGTTTTTAACCATAAATCTCCTATTTATGTAAAAAAAATTTCCAGATCAATTTTTTGTAACGTATTTCCATGACACTTATTAGCACCAAAATAGAGTGTCCTTCAATTTATCTAAACCAATTATTCACATGAGATTTTGAGATCGCTGATTTTTGTCAAATTATTTCACAAAAGATCTGCTAAAAGCAGTTAAAATTATATTTATTTTTCAGGTTGGAATTATTTTTGCATTATAGTAGGCAAAACAGATAAAACAAAGGAGAATTCTAATGCAAAAGAGATTATTTCTAATTTTTTTACTGGCAATTTCAGCCCTTTCGCTGCTTGCCTTGCAAACTATCGAAACCGGCTTTGCCACAAATACAGAGCTTGTTTCAAACAACAATTCCGGAATCAGTGCCAATTTTAGCTTCGCACAG
>JAWOEN010000103.1:0-18315 GCA_046482725.1 Cloacimonadales bacterium (SeqCode) | reverse complement strand
CGATTCCTCTTTCTGAACTCTAAACTCTAAACTCTTAACTCTAAACTCTAAACTCTAAATTCTAAATTCTGAATATCATAATTAACTCGTTCAGGCCAATTTCCTCTAGGAAAACTGCTTCGCAGTTTAGGTATTTTATCTCTGTAATTTATATTTCATAAATCCCACAACTATAGTTGTGGGGAAAAAATTATGCAAGTTTTCAAGCTCTGTTGATAATCTCAAGATTGAGCAAAGATTAAGATAATGTTGACAAAGCAAAAGCGAAACCGAATTTTAGCAAGTGCCAAGCAGTAGAAAGAAAAGTGAACCAAAAGTCAGAGGTCGGATGAGAATCTATTTGCCCTGGCCAGCAGCAGAAAAATTGCAGCTGAGATTGCTGCTCGAAATAGGTATTGTTTTTGTTTGATGGTGATAGTGTAAATCAGCGGCAAAGCTGCAATTACTAAAATGAGGAGATGTAAAGAATTATGAGGAAGATTATTATTGTACTAATTTTGCAAATTATCTTTTCTAGCTTATGTGCAGAAAACTTTGCTGGGAAAGAAGATAATTCATTTCCTGATGAGCAAGAGACGCTTAAGAAAAGGACAATGGCTTATTCAGCAATTTTCTCTCCTGGACTTTTTACAACGCTTGGATTTGGTATGGCCGAGCTCTCAGCCGATAAAACATTTGAAAGAAAATTTATTCTCAGGGCAGGGGTTGGTCCTCTTTTGTTGGGCGGCGGTGTTTATCTCCAGCATGTTTTTTTTAAAGATTCAACCCGAACAGGCATGTTCTATACATTTGATCTTGGTGCCGATGTAATTTATGCAATTTTACCAGATTCAGGCGGTGGTACTGGGGGTGTCGATTTCATTATTCCCAATATCGCCGGTGGAATTGGCTATAGTAAAAAGATTGGTAAAAATAGTTATTTTCGGATATCCCTTGATCTGGGACTGAAAGCTGTATTCAGTAATCTGAATGTATCAGTTACCTATTAAAAAGAGGAGAAGTAATTTATGCAGAAGATGATATTTAGTGTTGTGATTATTGCATTAATGGGGAAGTGAAATCTCTGAGAAAATGTTTGTTGCTGAAATAGTAAATATTCAAAGAAGAGTTGTAACAGCTTTGTTCCGATGATTTGGCTCTAAAACAAAAGGGGCGAAATAAATTTCGCCCCTTTTCTCTTTGCTATAAAAATTATTTTTTGTTTTTGATTGCTGCTGCGATAAAACTGTAGAATATCTCTTGGGGTTTATCGGGGCGTGTTTTGAATTCGGGATGATATTGCACTCCGATATAGAAGGGATGAGCGGGGATTTCGACAATTTCCACCAGCAGATCGTCAGGAGAGGTGCCGGAGATTTTCATTCCCTGCTGCTCCAATATTTGGCGATAATCATTATTAAATTCATAGCGATGGCGATGGCGTTCGGAGATTTTGCTTTGGCCATAGATTTCTCTGGCCAAACTAGCTTCTCGCAGCTGGCAAGGATATGCTCCCAATCTCATGCTGCCGCCCATCATATCGATATATTTCTGATCTTCCATCAGATGGATAACCGGATCTTTGCTCATCTCATCAAATTCGCTGCTGTAGGCATCTGGCAAGCCACAAACGTTTTTGGCAAATTCGATCACCGCGATTTGCATTCCCAAACAGATACCAAAGAAAGGTATTTTATTTTCTCGAGCGTAGCGGGCAATCTCGATCTTGCCATCGATGCCACGGGTGCCAAAGCCTCCCGGAACTAAGATGCCGTCGGTGCCTGCCAATTTTTCTTTTAGATTGTCTTTTAGCAGTACTTGCTCGGAATCCACCCAATTTATCTTCAGTTTCACTTCATTGGCGGCCGCGGCATGGATGAGGGCAGCAGCTACGCTTTTATAAGCATCCTGATGTTCCACATACTTGCCACAAACAGAGATATTGATCTCTTTTTTGGCATGTAAGATATTAAAAATTATCTTATCCCAATCGGAAAAATCGATCTCATGCTCTGTCATTTGCAATTTAGAGCAGATGGTTTGGGGCAAATTTTCCGCCATAAAAACTTTGGGCACTTCATAGATACATTTTACATCATAAGCGTTGATCACGTTTTTATTGGGTACGTTGGTGAAGAGAGCGATCTTGTCTTTGATCTCTTTATTGAACGGTTTTTCGCTGCGACAGATCAGGATATCAGGTTGGATACCAATTTCGCGCAATTTGGTAGTAGCGTGTTGAGTGGGTTTGGTTTTTATTTCTCCGGCCGCTTTGATATAGGGCACATAAGTCAGGAAGACAAAGAGGCAATTCTCTGCTCCCACTTCCAGGCGAAATTGCCTGATCGCTTCCAGATAGGGCAGACTTTCGATATCGCCGACTGTGCCGCCCACTTCGGTGATGACTACATCTTCACCTTCCCCGATTTTACGAATCAGTTTTTTGATCTCATTGGTCACATGGGGAATCACCTGAACAGTTTTGCCCAGATAATCTCCGCGCCGCTCTTTTTTTAGCACGGTGTCATAGATCTGACCGGAAGTGGCATTTGATCTTGCACTGAGCGACTTGCCAATAAATCTTTCATAATGTCCCAGATCAAGATCTGTTTCTGCTCCGTCGTCGGTGACAAATACTTCTCCGTGCTGAAAGGGACTCATCGTACCGGGGTCGACATTTAGATAGGGATCAAATTTTTGCATCACCACGTTGTAGCCCATTTTTTTGATCAACAAGCCGATAGAAGATGAGGCGATTCCTTTTCCCAGTGAAGATAAAACTCCACCAATTACAAAAATGTGTTTAGCCATTGTTACATCCTATTTTAGATTATTTTTTTTACTTTGTTTGATAATTTTCCCAGTCAAGGTCGAGCAGAAGATAGAGGGGGCGTCGGGACTGAAAAATGTGATTGTAATATTTTCATTCAGGCAACGATCGTATTGGGAATAATTTGTGTATGAATAAATTTCGGGATTGAAGCCGATAGTAAGCTGGCATTCTGCTGTGGTCTGCATCAGGGCATTTTGCAATAAGAAATTTTCTTTACGCTCATCCTTAAAGTTCACATAGCGCATATTTCCCTCATTGAACATGATTTTCACATCTTCGAAAACATGTTTTTGCCAGTAAACTCGTTCGGCGCGCAAAATTCCATTCAAGCTGGGACGCAGTAGGGGAAATTCGATGAACCCGGCCGGTAAAATAATGAGAGGATTTTCCGTAGCATTGGCACAATTGAGATTTGCCTCATCTTTGACAATTTTCAACTCCAGCAGATTTTCCAGATCTTCGATATAATAATTGGCCGAAGAAAAATAGCGATCCTTCAGTTTAATGCCCTGTTTATAGAGCGCGCGATAATCACAATTCACACTATCATTGTAGGCAGAGAGTAATTTTTGGTATTTCAGATCCAAAATTTCGGCCAGTTGCTGATTGGGAAAATTCATAAAGACCATTTTTTTGTTATTATCAAATATCTGTTTCAGGATATTTTGCCCAGATTCATTCATCTCGATCGCGTTATTTTTGGGCTCAAATTCGTTGAAAAATTTTTGCCAACCGATCTCCACAAAGCTATCGATCATGGCAATCCACTTTTGATAATAATCGGGGGAAAGCGAGTAGATATTTTCCGGCATCTCCTTGAAAAATCTTTCCTGCAAATTTGTGGTGCTAATTTCCAAAATAGGAAAGGCAGATTTTTTTCTGATCGCCACTGCCAATTCTTCGATCAGCGGAATTTCCTGCAGGGGAGAAGCGCTCGACTTTTTGCTATTATAAAGTTCGCCCGAGATACTGATCACATCATTTTTTTTGAGGCGCAAAATATTATTTATTAGATTGAAGGCTAATTCTGCGTAATTTTCCAGCATTAGAAATACCAGCTTTCACCCAATTTTACCTGAGTCAGAGAGATAGGTGTTTTCCCCAGAATTTTGGCAGCGATTTGGGCAAATTTTTCTTTATTATCAGAAACATAAAATCTGTCTGTTCCCGGTTCAGCTGAGGCTGAGGCTGGGAATATTTTGCATAATTGCTGCGAAATAGCTTGGGCACTATCGACCAATCTTACTTGCGAGCCTAGCACTGATTGGATCGTTTGCTTCAGGATGGGATAATGGGTGCAGCCCAAGACCAGGGTATCGATCTCTTTTGCTATCAGCGGCTGTAGATATTCTTCAGCAATAATCTTGCTGACCTGATGATTTTCCCAACCCTCTTCGGCCAAGGAGACAAAGAGCGGGCAAGCTTGGCTAAAAGTTTCGCTCTGAGCAGCCAATCGATTGATCGCCTCAGGATAGGCCTGGCTCTGAATTGTGCCTTCTGTCCCGATCACACCGATCTTGCCATTCTGGCTAGCTTCTACAGCTGCAATCGCTCCGGGTTCGATCACACCAATCACAGGTACTGGCAGAGTTTGTGCCAAAGTTTGCAGAGCTACTGAGGCGGAAGTGTTGCAGGCGATCACGATGATTTTGGCGCCTTGCTGCAAGAGAAATCTGGCATTTTGGATAGAGTATTCGATGACAGTGTGGCGCGATTTGGGGCCATAAGGTACCCGAGCTGTGTCACCAAAATAGATTAGATCCTCATCAGGAAACATCTCTCTGATTGCTCGAAATACTGTCAGACCACCAACGCCGGAATCGAAGATACCAATTGGTTTTTTTTCCACATTTGATCCTTATAAACAATTTTAATTGTAATACAAAAAATGAGAGAGAATACTTTCTGTCAAGCTGACAATAGTCAAGGTTGCAGATCTGAGCCGCACTAAGAGCAACAAACAATTTTCTCAGCTCAAGAAATGAATTTCTTTCTGCTGATAGCTTGAGAGTTTTGGCGCAAGCGCGCGATTTTGCTAAAAAAGAGGATGTAGAGAAAGCGGATAATTTCTCTACATCCCAAATTTGCTCGATTAGATACTTTCGATAATCTTAGCGTAAGCTGCGCTATCAAGCTCTAGAATAATCTGCTGCAGTAGTTTCTGCAAATCCTGATAATCTTGCAAACTGATATGGCAATTGTGGCTATGAGCGTAGCGCACCGGAACCCCCAGCACGATAGTAGGAATTCCGTGGTTGGCATAATGCAGCTTGGCGCCATCGGTTCCGCCACCTTTGCGAATCGTAGGCTGAATATTGATCTGCTGCTTGCGCGCAGTTTCTACTACAAAATCTGCCAGACCTTTTTTCACCATCATGGTAGGATCAAAAAGTCTAACGTGCGCGCCTTGACCCACAGCAGTTTGGCTATTGCCGGGAATGCCGGGGATATCATCAGCCGGAGCACCTTCCAAGACCAAGCAGATATCAGCATCTGTGTGCATGGCTAGTGATAAAGCGCCGCGGCCCCCGATCTCTTCTTGCACGCTACCAGTACAGATGATAGTGTTGGGATGTTCATTTTCAAAAGCAAATTTGGCCGCTTCGATCGTGGCAGCAATGCCGATGCGATCGTCGAAAGCTTTGCCAAAAATCCGTTGGTTTTTTTCTGAATAATGATAATTGCAAACCGGAATAATTTGGTCACCCAAAGCGATCTGAAAATTATCCAGCAGATCAGCTTTATCTCGAGCGCCCACATCCACGAACATAGCTTCCAGATTTGGTTTGCCGTTGTTGCCTTTTTGAAAGTGGACAGGTACCGAACCGATGATGCCGGGATAGATCTCTCCCTGACGATTGATCACTTCTACCGGCGAAGAGAGTAGCGTGTTGGGATCCCAACCTCCGATATTCAGCAGTTTCAAAAAGCCGTTATCCAAGATGTCACTAACGATAAAACCGATCTCATCTTGATGAGCCACGATTAAGATTTTGGGTCCTTTACCTTCATAACGAAAAGTGAGCGACCCCATCCTGTCCTTGCTGGGCTTGACTGTTCCGGCCAGCTGTTTTTGCATAATCTTGGCAATTGCCTTTTCATGTCCTGAAATGCCCGGGGCCAAAATCAATTCTTTGATTAAATCTAATGATTTCATAAAGTCTCCTATCTATACTGTTTATTTTGAAATTTTGTTTGATAATTGCGCAGAGTTCTCTGGATGATTTTTACATACTCATAGCCCAAAGTAGAGTAGGCGGTGAGATGCTCGGATAATTGCCAAGCATCGATTGGGACAGAGCTTTGTCGCATCTGCCTGCGAGCTAGGCGAAAATCCTGATAAGCGCTGTGAGTATTGAGATTACGCAGATAGCTGCGGATAGATTGGTTCACCGTCCGGTAGCTGGCTACTCTGAACGAAGAGCCTTCAGATCTTTTTTTGGGAACAACTCCATGCTTGCGGCTATTGGTACGAGTTCCGAAGAGATTATTGTGTTTTTGGGCAAAAGCTGAGCTGCCCCAATTAGATTCGATGGCGGCTTGGGCTAGCACCAAATCGCGGGGAATAATATCTACTCTCAAATAGAGCTCTTCCAGTTCAGAGCTGGAAAATTCTTCGCAGTGTAGCTTATAGTACTGGGCTATTTCTCGAAGCCACAGTGAGTCTTGTGAGCTGATTTGAGCTTTGTGAAAAAGAGAGTAAATGATATTGCGATCGCGGGCGATTAGTAGGTTTTCATATTCTATAATGGGCGTCAGGAATTCGCTGAAATTTTCCACTCTACTTTTTTCAGGTTGCAAAGTATGAAAATTGGGCAACTGCAGATATTCCCGATATTCCGGTAGCTCGAAAGCGAGCTGAGAATCAGGTATATAAAAAGAGAAACCGGCCAAAGCTAGCAAAATCAGCAAGAGCATGGCAGGGAAAAGTTTTAATTTATTTTTCATTTTAGTATAGAAGGAAAAGCTCAGCTGATGCGTCAAGAAAAATGCTTGCCGCAAGAGCTGAGAGCTGCCCTATTTTAGTTTGCTCAGAATGAGTTGAGGCAGACTGAGATTGAAGCCTTGCGAGGAAAAGATCAATTCTTGCTGCTGATCAAAAATAAAAATCAGGGGATAAGCCGAGCTCTCTAGCTCTTCCGAGATAATATTTTTTCCGCTCTGGTAGGAAATATTGGGATAATTCAGATCGCTGTTATCACGATTTTGAGAGTAGATCGTGAACTCCACAGATTTTTCTTGAAGCTGACTCTGGATATCCAGCAATTGTTGTAGCAGGCGAATTTCCGGTTCATTGCTTTCGGCTCCTCTCACGAAGATCAGCTGATAATTGCCCTCAGCAGCTGGTTTGATCTTTTGCAAATTTTCCACCGTTGTCGCACTCCACTCTTCAGATCTATCGAGATATTGGCGCGGAGTTGAGAGCTTGATTTTTACTTCAGTTTGATTTTCCAGCGAAAGCAGACGGATATCAGAGTCGCCGTTACTATTTCTGATAAATGATTGCAGATAGATTTCATCAGCCTCTGCTGCCAGATATTCAACTAAAAAATCCAAAGAATCTGCTTCACCTTGATAATAGCTGGGACTGATGATCCCGCTCTCTTTATCCAATTTTGCGATCTGAAAATTGGTCCAAGGCTCGGCCTGCACCTGAATATCATCGACAAATATTTTGAGGCGCAAAGTAGAAAATTCTGCCTGTTCTGTTTGGGTTTCCTCTGGCTGAACAAGATCAGTAAAATTCTCTCCATCATAATATTGCAATTTTCCCTGCCAACGCACCGGAATGCCCAATATTTTCAAGGCGCTATTGAGCAGGCGCAGGCGATAGGTAGTGGGAATATTTTTCTGCTGCAGAATATTCAGCGGATTCAGCGCTCCCGAAAAATAGGTCCAGCTAAATTCAGGATCAATCTTGGTTTCAGTATCTACCCAGTTTATCACATTCTGCACAGTTTGCTCGATATCACGGCTGCGCAGAGGTTTTATTTTTTGATAAAATTCGCCTTGCCAACCATTTTGGGGCGGAGTAGCAGAGCGCCAGGTAAAGCCTAAAACATCCTGATAAAACAGGGAATCAGCCACCTGCTCCCGATAAAACTCTTTGCCCTCCAGATAGATATCCGCTACTTGAGATATTTGAGTGGAATCAGCTATTTCTACCAGCTCCTTGATATCCCAGCGCTGGATCATCTCAATCAAAATCTTCTGTCGGGACAAGTCAGCGGCATTTTCCAAACAAAAGAGAAAATCGTCTGAATTGGCTGCTAATTGATTACTTTTTTCCAAGAACTTTTCGCGCTCCTGATAATATTCTGTTTGCTCTGCATAGCCTTGAGCTTGATCATAATATCTTACAAATTTCTCCGCTTGCTGCTGGGAAGCCAATCTCGCTTGGCGCTGCAAATTAGATATCTGACGCTTGAGGTAAAATTCTTCTCCCCAAATCTCGGTGCTATCTTTGGGAGCTGCTTGCGGCAGGGGAAAATGAAATTGCAGGGTTTCATCAAGCTGCAGATTATCGGTTAAATCCAGTTTGAGTTCCTGCTGCTGCAGCAGATCAAATTTTTGAGCGGCAAATTTACCAGCTTTGAAAGCAGTGACCCAGACAGTTCCCTTTCCCAGCGGTATTTGTGCTTTGCCTTCTGCATCTGTCTGCAGAGTTTGCAGCGGGAAGAGGCCGCCGTAGGAAGTAGCATAGAGGGTAATTTTGGCGTCGGGAAGCGGCAAATTATTTTCCTTCACCTCAATCGTGCAAATTTGATAGTCAGCATAATATTGGATCGAGCTGAGAGTGGTGACATTATCTTGCTGCTTGATAGTAGTGGGATCATCATAATTTCCCATGGCTTGCGCTTGGATCAAAGTAGAGCGTTTGGTAGTAGGAGAAAACCAAGCCCGATTCAGAGCATTTTCCGGCTCGCCCATATATTTCCAGCCATCAGCTGTCCAAACTTCTATCCAGGCGTGGTTATTATCGGTGAAATTCCAATATGGAGCGCTGGCGGGTCGGGCCGGGATGCCCACTGCGCGCAAAGCTGAGATCACAAAAATCATGGTTTCTTCACAGCGCCCAAAGCCGCGTTTCATGGTGGTAAGTGGCGCCTGATCGCGTCCGTGAGTGGGCTGGAAGCTCATCTGTTCATAAGCCCAAAGATTTACCAAAATAGCAGCAGCTTCGATATTATCAACCTCGGCAACTAGCGGTTTCAATTTTTGATAAAATAGCGGCCGCCACTCTTCCAGAGGCTCTTGTGATACGCGATGAGGCAAGACAAAGTGCAGAAAAATATCTTGATCATATTCAGCGCTAAAAGGCAGATCTTTGCTCTTCAGCGCATATTCCACATTTGTACTGAGATATTGGGGAGAGAGCATGGCTAGATCATTCGGCGAGACATTCTCCAGCAGAAATTCCAAACAGAGAGCAGTCTCATCGTCCGAACTTTTTAGTAGTTTTTGAAAGTGGCTGGCGTTGTTGCCGGCGTATTTTTCGATTCTTTGGGAAGCAGCTGGAGAAAGCGCTGCTAATTGCAAGAGATAAAAGAGGAAAAACAGTAAAAAATATTTTCGCATAATTTTGATCCTTTGGCTGATATTTGAGGATTAATTTGATTTTGGGCAATAGCTTGTAAACATTTTTTTTATCAAAGCAGAGCGACCAGATTTAAATAGTTGCCAAAAAAAAATAATATTATAATTTCGTGAGCAGAAAAAAAATGGAGGATTATGTATGGATGTTCAACAGTTATTGGATCAGATAGTACTTTGGTTGTCTGAGTTTGGGATAAAATTAATCGCTGCCCTAGCGATACTCTTTTTTGGAAGAATCGTTGTAAAACTTATTCGTAAATTTATCGTAAAAATGCTGAATATGCGCAAGGTAGATCAAACGATTATCTCGTTTACTTCATCGCTAGTCTACAGTTTATTGTGGGTATTTGTGATCTTGGCAGCCTTGGCCAATTTGGGAGTGGAGACTACTTCTGCGATGGCGATTTTGGGTGCAGCTGGTTTGGCTATAGGTCTAGCTTTACAGGGGTCGCTCTCAAATTTTGCTGCCGGATTTTTATTGATAATTTTACATCCTTTTAAGGTGGGAGATTACGTGGATATAGCAGGTGTAATGGGCAAGGTTGATAAGATCGGAATTTTGACCACTGACATGCTGACTTTTGATAACAAGCGCGAGATTATTCCCAATTCACTAATCATGAGTAAGGTAATCGTCAATTATACCACAGAGCAAAGACGGCGGGTAGATTTGACCATTGGCGTCAGCTACTCTTCCGATATCAAGCAGGTGAAAGAGATTATCGAAGGCATTATCAAGCGCCATGATAAAATCTTGGCTGAGCCGGCATATATCGTGAGATTGGCCAATATGAATGATAGCTCTTTGGATTTTGCCGTCAAAGCCTGGGTAGAGACTGCAGATTATTGGACAGTATTTTTTGATCTGAATGAAGAGATCAAGGAAGCTCTGGATGAAGCTGGCATCAGCATCCCATTCCCACAAATGGATGTACATATGATTCCCGCTAAACCTGTCAAAGAATAAAGTTTTTTTACAAAAGAAAATCGAGCCCCTCTGCTAGAGATTTAGGTCACTAAATCTCTAGCAGAGGGGCTCTTTATCATAACTTAACATTTGCCATGTAAAAGCCTATTGTAGAGCAAAAAATTAGTGATTTTTTTATAAGTAGAAAAAAGGTTGAAAATAAAATTTGCTTTGTCTGAAAAAACATTAGGTTATGGTGTTATTTGAAACAAAGGAAACAAAAAAAACGGAGGTTATGATGAGCTTAGTAAAGAAATGGAACGACAAAAAAGCTAGATACTCGATCAATCGCAATCGCTAAAGCGTTTGCTGAGATCGGGTGAGAAAAAACAGTCGTTGGATGATTTTTTTATGACAAAGTAAATCAACAGAAAAATTATGGAGGTTATGATGAGTTTAGTAAGCAGATGGCAAAGTAAAAAGTCCAGATACTCGACAAATCGCAACCGCTAATTTATCAGATTTTGATAAATCGAAGCAATCAATGGCTTGCTTTTAGCAAGCTCGATGCATTTGGTTTTTATATATAGATTTTATTTATTTTTTTTCTAACCAGCCTCAAGGCAATTGCCTTGAGGCTTTTTTACTGCTGGAATCTTAGCCAATTCTCACAAATTTACGCCTCTACTTTAGCTTCTCTTTATCTGCAAATGTTCTGCTTCTGATTTCCTGAGCTGAGCAAGGTTTTCAGTCAGCGCTTGCTACTGACCAAAAAAAGGGTTGTCTTTTTGGCTTGGAGTTTATTTTTTTGCCATCTGAAAGGAGATTAGATGAAAATAGCTAAACATTTTAAAATAAAAATCATAGTAGTATTACTGATTATACTTAGCATCAGTCTAGTAATTGTTGCTTGCTCCAAGCAGCAGCTCGAGCAGCCTGAAGAGCAATATCAGACTCATAATTTCACTCTGGCAAAAGGTGGTGACCTCATTGCCCAATTAGAGCAGAAAGGCTATCGGCAAAGTGCAGATTTTTCAGTAATTTTGGGTGAAAACTTTCTCAGCAAAGCACCGCGGGATTCAGTAAAATTTTGGTTGCGCACCAGCCCCGATACTTTGCAGATCGAGAGTGCTGTAGTCTCTTCCTATAATGCTACCTATACCATTACTACTAGCGCCACTGACAGCTTACGATATTCGATACACGTGGAAAAGCCGATCTTGCGAGGCGGCAGCATTTTCCAAGTGCTTACCGATGTGGGGATGCCGGCCAAAAGTGTGGGCTATTTCGCCTGGAAATTGGGTGAATATATCGAAGCTACTTCCATCGATGTGGGCGACCTGATGACAGTGGATTATCACGTTGATAGCTTGAATGTGAAACATTTTGAGAAATTTTCTTATCATCCCGATAAAACCAGTATCCATGAATTTTATATTCACGGCCCTCGAGAACTGAAATATAATATGATAACCCTGCCTTACGAATTGCAAAGGCGTGTAGTCACAGGTGAATTGAGTGAGGAATATTGGACTTTGGATGCAGCCCTAAATGATTTGGGCGTAATTCCCTACATCCGACAACAGGTAAATAATGCTATGCAATCACAAGTGGCTTTTTCCACAGATGCCCGAGTAGGCGATGAATTTGAGGTTTATATCGAAGAGAAATATGTGGATGGCGAGCTGCAACCGCGCGGCAAAGTGCTCTATGCTAAGTATAGTGGGCGCCGAGCCGGCACCAAATATGCCTACCGCTTTGATGATAAGGCAGACGCTTCTGCCTTTACCGGCATGTATACCAAAGCTGGTAAAAGATTGGTGACCGATGCTGTGCGTACACCTTTGGACCGCATGCATGTCAGCTCTGCCTTCGGCTATCGCATTCATCCTATATCTGGGAAAAGAAAATTGCATACCGGCATCGATTTGCGTGGCTGGACAGGTACTCCCGTCTATGCTGTGACCTCGGGTACAGTAATCAAGGCCAAAAATAGTGGAGACGGATATGGCAATGATGTACGCATCCGACATGATAATGGTATGATAAGCCAATATGCGCATCTGCACGCCATCAAGACGCGCTATGGCAGAAGAGTGCGCAAAGGTCAATTGATCGGCACTGTGGGAAGTACCGGCTACTCGACAGGACCACATCTGCATTTTGGCGTTCAACAAAACGGACGCTGGGTAAATCCTAGTACAAACCTGAGAATGGTAGGTGCCAACCAATTGGCCGGCTCCAGATTACAACAATTCAAAACTCAGATCAGCAACTACGATCAGGAGATGAAGCAGATAGCTGTCAGTGATTCGGTGATTACAGTGACGCAAGAGTATTTGTTGGAAACCATCTAATCGATGATGAGAAAAAAAATCTTTTGCTTCTTTGGTTTATTCACCATTATTAGCAACCGAAATAAGAATATTATTAATGAAGGCAAACATGAGTAAAAATAAATTAGAAAGCGTGCAAGTACCTTGTTGGCAGATCTTCTGGACATTTTTCCGGGTGGGATTATTCACTTTGGGCGGCGGAATGGCGATGGCTACTGTCTTGCGGCATGAGTTGGTTTTGAAGAAAAAATGGGTTGCTGATGAAACTTTCATCGACGAGCTTTCTACAGCAACGCTGATTCCGGGAGCAATTGCGGTGAATTTTGCCTATCTGCAAGGAAGAAATCTACGTGGAGCCAAAGGCTCTTTGGCTGCAGTGCTTGGCACAATCTTACCCTCGATCTGTATTATCTTATTCATTGCTTATTTTGCCGTGCCCTATTTCGAAAACCCCAAAGTCAAAGCTTTTCTCAAAGGCTGTTCTTTGGCTGTAGTGGGGCAATTGGCTTTTGCTGCTTTTACCTTTGGCAAAAAACATCTGCGCCGATGGGAAAATGTTTTTATCGCTATTATCGCTTTAATCTCTGTGGCTGTTTTGAAGTTTCATCCCATCTGGGCCATTCTGATAGCAGCTGTCTTGGGCTATTTTTTCGCCAATATCAAGCTTTTCCTTCATGAGCAGAGCTCGCAAAGTAATTAGGAGTTTGGTATGATTCAATTATTCAAGAGCTTCTTTCTGATCGGCCTGGGCGCTTATGGTGGCGGCTTGGTTATCATTCCCCTGATTCAGCACGAAATCGTTAACAAGCAAAATTGGATGCCGGCTGCAGATATGGCCTCCCTGATCGCTATTGCTCAGATTACGCCCGGACCAATTGCTGTCAACTCCGCCACCTTTGTCGGATTTCAATTAAACTCATGGGGCGGAGCCCTCTTGGCAACTTTGGCAGTTTTGTTACCTTCGCTGCTGATCTTGACTTTTATGGCGCCTCTAATCGATAAGGTGAAAGATAAAAAACATGTGATTATGCTGAGACAAGGCATTCAGATTGGTGTGATTAGTTTGATACTTTATGCGGTCTGGACTTATGGCAGCAGTGCTATTTCCAGTTGGCTGGATTTAGTGATCAGTCTTTTTGCCTTTGGCTTTTTGATCTTTTCGGAAGGTAAAATTCATCCGGTTGTGATAATTCTAATCAGTGGAACTTTGGGCTTATTTATTTTTTGAGTTAACTAAAAAATCTTTCGATAAAGAGCAATAATCAAGGTGGTATTTATGAAAAATTTAACGATAATTTTACTTTTACTGATTTTACAGGTTGCTTGCACTTCGCAAAAATCGGCTGATGATCTGGTGGTAGCGATGGAGCTGCAATTTCCACCTTTCGAGACAACTGATCAGCTGGGTAATCCGGCCGGTATCTCGGTGGAGATTGCTCAAGATTTGGCGCAAAATTTAGGACGCAATTTGCAGATACGCAATACTTCCTGGGTGGGGTTGATTCCTACTTTGCAAACCGGGAAAGCAGATCTGATCTTATCTTCGATGAGCATCACTGAGCAGCGCAGCCAGGTTGTGGATTTTTCCGTGCCTTATGCCAAAGCGGGTCTTACTTTATTGCTGCACCAAGATTCTGCAGCCCAGGCTTTTGCCGATCTGAACCAGCCCCAATTTACAGTCGCTGTGAAATCAGGTACGATCGGAGCTTTGGTGGCGGCAGAGCGCTTGCCGGATGCTGAGCTCAGAGCTTTTGATGATGTGGCAACTTGCGTGCTGGAAGTAGCTCAGGGCAAGGCAGATGCTTTTATTTATGACGCGCTGACAGTTTATGAGAATCATCAGAAACATGCTGAAACTACCAAGATAAATCTGCAGACAATTGAAGGTACCGATCAGGCTTGGGCCATCGCTGTGAAGAAGGGAAATCGGGAACTCTTGGAACAGGTCAATAACTATATTATCCAAAGCCGTAGAAATGGCAGATTTGAAACTATATCCCAAGAGTATTTGGGTGATTTGCTGCAGTTTTTTCAGGAAAATCAGATACCTTCATTTTGGGAAGTTGAATGAAATCATTTGCTTTGATCCGAGGCGAGCCAGATAAAATCAGTTGGCAAGCATATGGGCTTAACCTGCTTTTTTCAGCTCTGTTGCTAGCGGCTCTGATCTTTTGGATATTTTCCGTTTTGGGCTACGATCTGCTCTGGAGCAATGTTTGGAACTATCGGATCAGCTTTTTCAAAGGTTATCTGATGACCATCTTTTTGAGCTTGGCCTCGTTGATTTTGAGTACAATTCTGGGCATTATTATCGGCTTAATCCAACAATCCAAAATCATCGCTCTGCGTATGCTGGCGCGGGGTTATGTAGAATTTATCCGCGGAACTCCGATTCTGGTGCAGATTCTCATCTTCTATTATGTCATCGCCAACGCGATTGGCGTCGACAATCGGATATTTGTGGGAATTTGCATTATGAGCATTTTTAGCAGCGCTTATATTGCCGAGATTATTCGCTCGGGTATAGAAAGTGTAAGCAAGAGCCAATGGGAGACAGCTATCTCCTTGGGCTTTACCAAAACCCAGATTTATCGTTTGATAATATTTCCCCAAGTCGTCAAACGCATCTTGCCACCACTTACCGGGCAATTTGCCGCCTTGATCAAAGACTCCTCCTTACTTTCGGTCATCGCGATCAAGGAGGTGACCATGGCCGCTCGTGAGATCAATGCAGCTACCTTCTCTACCTTGGAAAGTTATCTGCCTTTGGCTTTGGCCTATCTGCTGCTGACCATTCCCATCTCGATAATGACTCGCAAATTGGAAAAGAGCTACAATTATGAAACTTAAGATAACAGATCTGACCAAAAAATTTGCTGAGCAGAAAGCGCTGGATGCTCTTGATCTGGAATTGTCAGAGGTCAGCTCTTTGGTCTTGGTAGGGCCTTCGGGCAGTGGCAAAACCACACTCTTGCGAATTTTAGCCGGCTTGGAAATTCCCGATAGTGGCCGAGTTCAGATCAATCAACGGCAGCTAAAATTTCAGGAACAGGAACTACTAAAATATCGCAAAGAGATCGGCGTAGTCTTTCAGGCTTTCAACCTTTTTCCGCATTGGACAGCTCGAGAAAACATTATCTTGCCTCTGATCAAAGTACATAAATATTCGCCGCGTGAAGCTGAGCAGCGTGCCGAAAAATTACTGAAAAGATTTGCTTTGCAAGCTCATAAAAACAAAAAGCCTTATCAGCTTTCGGGCGGACAGCAGCAGCGCATTGCGCTCTGTAGAGCGGCAGCTCTGAAGCCGGAGATCTTGCTTTTGGATGAGCCCACCAGTGCGCTCGACCCTGAACTGACCACGGAAGTGTTGGAACTGATAGCAGAGCTAAAAAGCGAAGGTATCGAATTTATCTTGGTGACGCATGAGATGGGCTTTGCAGCGGAAGCTGCTGAAATAGTGGTCTTTATGGACGAAGGTAAAATCATCGACTTTGGTTCTCCCCAGCAGATTTTGCACGGTCAGCAGCGCCAACCACGCATCAAAGAATTCATGGATAAAATTCTTAAATATGAACATAATTTATGATGGCTGCAGCACTTGCTGCAAGCCGGCTAGCACTTTATCTCTAGTTCCCATCTCAGTTTGCTGGGTCGAATTACTTGACGTAAGAAGCAGGCTGCAGTTGTTGGCATATGTTTAGATATTATACAATTCGATAATTCATAAACAGAAAAAAAAGACTTTACCAAGAAGCAAAAGGACAAAATTAAATTGAAAGTACAGAAACAAGATTTTTGTGAAAACAAAGATCAGTCAGAAAATAGAGCAACCCCGGAGACTCAGCAGAATTTTAGCGAGATGGGATTAATAGAACCGATATTACGCGCATTACAAGATGAAAAATATTTAGTACCCACCCCGATCCAAGCAGCGGCAATCCCCTTGCTTTTGGCAGGGCGAGATCTGCTGGGCTGTGCTCAGACCGGCACCGGCAAAACAGCAGCTTTTGCGATTCCCATCCTACAAAAACTGCATCGAGAAAAATTTGATGGCCGCAAGAAAAGGCATATCAAAGCTCTGATCGTAACTCCCACCCGCGAGCTGGCTATCCAGATTGGTGAAAGTTTTAGCACTTATGGACGCTATCTGAAATTGCGCAATACTGTGGTTTACGGTGGAGTGAAACAAGCCTCGCAGGTGAGAGCCTTAACGGCTGGCGTGGAGATCTTGGTGGCGACACCGGGACGGCTGCTAGATCTGATGGGACAGGGATATATCAATTTGGATCGAGTAGAATTTTCAGTTTTGGATGAGGCAGATCATATGTTGGATATGGGCTTTATTCATGATATAAAAAAGATTGTCGCCAAATTACCCAGCGCCCGCCAATCACTATTTTTCTCGGCTACTATGCCACCGCAAATCGTCAGATTATCCAAAAATATTTTAGGTGATCCGGCCAAGGTTACGATTAAACCGGAGCAGACAACTGCTGAGGCTGTAGAGCAGACTTTGTATCACGTGCACAAAAGTGATAAGGTGAATTTGCTGGCTGATTTATTGCGTAATAAAGCGGCAAAATCTGTCTTGGTCTTTTCCAAAACCAAGCATGGGGCTAACAAGATCGTGAAAAAATTATTGCAAGCCGGTTTCACCGCTGCGCCCATTCACGGCAACAAATCTCAGGCTGCCCGTCAGAAAGCTTTGGCAGCATTCAAAGCAGGTGAAATAAGAGTGCTGGTAGCTACCGATATCGCAGCGCGGGGCATCGATGTGAATGAGCTGGAATTGGTGATAAATTTTGATCTGCCCAATGTGCCGGAAACTTATGTGCACCGTATCGGCAGAACAGGCAGAGCCAGCGCCAGTGGCGAGGCGATTTCATTTTGCGATCTGGCTGAACGTTCGCTGCTCAAAGATATTCAAAAACTGATTGGTGAGAAAATAGCACTGATTACCGAGCACAAATACCATAAAAATTCAGCTCAACCCTCTCCTGAAAAAAAATCTCAACCACAAGGGCGCACTTACTCTCGTAAAAAGAAATATCGCCCCCAGCAGAAAAATTTTAGTCGCAATAAAACTAACTAAACTCCAGTTTTATTAAATTATTTGCAATGGCAGCTAGCATTATGTTAGCTGCCATTATTACTTCACTTCAGCACGGTAATTTTCTTTGCCTGCCGCAGCTCCTGGTTTACCGCCAGCTTGATGAGGTATGTGCCGCTGGCTAGCGGCTGGCCTAGATCGTCTTTGCCATCCCCCTGCAGTTCAAACCGACCCAACTCGGAGTAAGCATCTAGTAAGCTTTTGACCTTCTGACCTTTGATATTGTAGATGGCAAATTCTATCTGACCAGATTCCGCCAGATCCAAATGAATATTGCTGCTATTGCGAGCGGATCGTTGCGGATAAAAGGGGTTGGGATAACTGCTGATTTTGTTTGCTTGGGGAATTATGAGCTCATCCTCTTCAGCTGCCTGCGGCTCGCCCTGATATTCATAAGCGCCCATGTCAATGCCATCTCCATAAATCCTTGGATTGCCAGCCAGGTCATATTCGGGAAGCTCGATACCTGCCGGTAAGTCCAACGTACCGGCATTGATGGCAGGAGATGTGGCTGCTAGGGCAAAAGGATATTCGCTATCTGCTCCCAGAAATT
>JAWOEN010000071.1:0-6164 GCA_046482725.1 Cloacimonadales bacterium (SeqCode) | reverse complement strand
AATTGACATTGGCTTGGGCAATCGTGAATTTATCTTCATTGAAAGCGTCAAGATATTCTATGGTGTCGGAAATTTGTCCATTTTCCACTTTGATGTAAGGAGTTTCCAAAAAACCAAAGTCATTGATTCTGGAATACATAGCCGGTGAATTGATCAAACCAATATTGGGGCCTTCCGGAGTCTCGATCGGGCAAACACGTCCGTAGTGAGAATAGTGAACATCACGCACTTCAAAACCAGCTCTTTCACGAGTCAGACCTCCGGGTCCCAAAGCGGAAAGACGTCTTTTATGAGTGATCGCACAGAGGGGGTTGGTTTGCTCCATATATTGCGAAAGCTGTCCGGTCAGGAAGAAAGATTGCACAACTGCGATCAGCGCATTACTGTTGATCAGGTCATGAATGGTAACTTCATCCGGATTGGCAATCGTCATTCTTTCGATAGCTGTTCTTGCTACGCGGGATAAGCCAATATTAAATTGCTCAGCCATCAATTCGCCGATAGTTCTGATGCGACGGTTAGCCAAGTGATCAATATCGTCTATCGTATCAATTTCGCGATAAACTGAGATCAATTTATCGATAATTGCCACAAAATCGTCTTTGGTCAAAATATGAGTTTTGGGGTCTATCTCGAGTCCCAATCTGGAATTCAATTTATGACGTCCGACTTCACCCAGATTGTAGCGGCGCTCGTTGTAAAACATTCTTTCAAAGAGATCCTGAGCGACTTCCAGAGATGGTTCTTCGCCGGGGCGAATGAGGGTGTAAAGCTTTTTCAAAGCTTCTTCTTGAGAAGTAGTTTGATCTTTGGAGATGGTTTGTTCTAGTATTCTTCGCGTAATATCATATTCTGGTTTGATCACTTTGATGGTTGTAATATCGGCAGATTGGAGGTTTTCGATCTCTTCAGAGGTGATTTCGGAACCTGCATCCAGAGTAATTTCGCCAGTTTCTTGATCAAAAATATCACTAAAGATAAATCTGCCTTCAGCTTCCGCCAAGGTGACCTCTTCAGTTTCGTAGAAGTGTGTTCTCAGGTCTTCATTTGTCGATAAACCAATCGCTCTTAATAATACAGTTGCGGGAAGTTTTCTGCGCTTATCGATCAGAACAAACATGGCGTCGTAGCTATCCATTTTGAATTCTAGCCAGGAGCCATTGTAGGGGATTAATTTTGCGGAATATAGAATTTTGCCACTCGAGTGTTTCTCTTCGGAAAAGAAGATACCGGGTGATCTCTGTAACTGGCTGATGATAACTCTTTCAGCACCGTTGATAATAAATGTACCTGTGTCAGTGATCAGCGGGATTTCGCCTAGAAATACGTCTTGTTCGATCGTGCTTTTAATCTTCTGCTCACCAGTTTCTTTTTTCACTTCTTCGTCAAAAATGTTGAGGCGCATTCTGGCTTTCACAGGTGCTTGATAAGAGAGGTTTCTCTCAATGCACTCTTCTGTGGAATACTTCTCTTTCACAACGATATAATCTAAATATTCAAGATGATAAAAACCTTTGGGATCTTCTAAAGGGAAAATCGATGAAAGTACTTTTTGCAAACCTTTGATTTCGCGTTTCTGGGGGTGAATATTTCGTTGTAAAAAATCATCGTAAGAACCAATTTGCATCGAGAGCAAATTAGGTACGTTGATGCTGGGAAGGCCAGCCTTTTCAGCATTTTTACTTATTCGGGAATAACTTTTAAATTTCAAGAGATTTTTCTCCTTATTTATACTACAAAAAGCGAAATGCATCGCTTTGACGGGTTACTTATAAATAACGGAACGGAAGTGGAGACTATCCACTTCCGTATAATTTACGAGCAAATTACTTAACTTCTACAGTAGCGCCGGCTTCTTCGATCTTAGCTTTCACTTCTTCAGCTTCTTCTTTGGAAACGCCTTCTACTACAGGATTAGGACATCCGTCTACCAATTCTTTAGCTTCTTTCAAGCCAAGCTTTGTGATAGCACGAACAGCTTTGATTGTTTGAATCTTCTTGGGTCCAGCACTGGTCAGGACTACATCAAATTCAGTTTGCTCTTCGACAGCTTCTGCAGGTGCAGCTGCTGCTACTGCTGCAACTGGTGCTGCCGCTGTAACGTCGAATAATTCTTCTAATTCTTTTACTAATTCATGAAGTTCGATAACACTCATCTCTTTTATGATATCGATAACTTGTTGTTTCTTATCAGCCATTTTATCCTCCATCAGATATGTTTTATTTTTGTTCTTCTTTTTCTGCTATTGCATCGACTACGTATACAAATTTCTTAATGATTGCTTGCAAAGTACCCACCATTCCGGTAAGAGGTGCGTTGAAACCTTGTAATACCATCGAGATAAGTTGATCTTTGGTTGGCAGATCGGCAAGCGTGCCCAATTGTTCGATATCCATCAGTTCACCACCAACAAAGCCGGCTTTGAAACTAGGATAGTTTTTTTCTTTGGTAATCTCTTTTTTGAAGTTAGCCAGCTCACGAGCCGGAGAAACTTCATCTGCTGCTACAGCCACAGCAGTGGAGCCTACCAAATATTGGTCCAGTTCAGTAATTCCCAGATCATTTAAAGCAATCTTGATAAATGTGTTTTTGGAAACAAAATATTTCACATCAGAATTTCTCATGCGATTACGTAATTCATCTACTTCTTCGATATTGATACCTTTGTAGTCGATTAATACGATAGATTTTGCAGCCTCAAGAGCAGCTTTGATCTTTTTTACTTCTTCGATTTTATAAGGTTGTGTCATATTTCACTCCTATTTTCTAGCGGCACTGGTAGCTGATGATGTATCAAGCTTGATGCCTGGTCCCATGGTGGAAGTGATAGAGATTGATTTGATAAACACACCTTTTAACGCTGCTGGTCTTTCACGTAGGATGGCAGCTATGATTGCCTTGATATTCTCATGCAATTTTTCTGCTTCAAAGCTCTTTTTACCGCTAATGATATGCAGGTTGGCAAACTTATCGATCCGATAAGTAATCTTGCCACCTTTAGATTCATTAACCGCTTTGGTTACATCCATTGTTACAGTACCAACTTTAGGATTCGGCATCAGTCCTCTTGGTCCCAACACTCTGCCCAATCTACCGATTTTGCCCATCAGGTTTGGTGTGGCAATTACCACATCAAAATCAAGCCAGCCGGAATTGATCTTTTCTACCAGATCATCCACGCCTACGAAATCAGCGCCTGCTGCCTTCGCTTCGTCTGCCTTGTTGCCTTCTGCAAAAACGAGTACACGGGAAACTTGTCCTGAGCCGTGAGGTAATACTAATGAATTTCTAATCTGTTGATCTGCTTTACGAGGGTCGACACCTAAATTGAAATGGACCTCAACTGTTTCATCAAATTTGGCCGAAGGTGTTTCCTTCAGAATTTTGATGGCTTCATCAAGTTCGTATCGTTTTTCTTTGTCGATCATCGCGGAAGCATTTCGGTATCTTTTACTACCCATTTACTCTCCTTTTTGATAATCTCCTGCTTTATATGGCGCAGTTGGCCGAAAATAAAATCTATGACTGATGGCACAGAGTCTAGTCTTCGACTAATACACCCATATTTCTTGCAGTTCCTTCTATCATACGCATAGCACCTTCGATGTTATACGCATTAAGATCTTGCATTTTGATCTCTGCGATCTTTTTTACTTGTTCTCTCTTGATTGTTCCCACTTTGTCGCGGTTAGGCACTCCGGAACCTTTAGCCAATCCTGCCTCTTTCTTGATAAGCACTGCGGCAGGTGGTGTCTTGATCTCAAATGTGTAAGATTTGTTCTTCTTCACATAGATCACTACCGGAAAAATCATTCCCGGCTCACCTTTTGTCTTATCATTGAAAGCTTTGCAAAATTCACCAATATTGATTCCAGCCTGACCTAAGGCGGGACCTACAGGAGGTGCCGGTGTCGCTTTACCAGCTGGTAACTGTAGTTTTACTACATGTTGTACATCTTTTGGTTTTGCCATTTTTTACCTCATTCTATAAAACTTCGACATCTTCAGCGCTAACCTCTACCGGAGTTACTCGTCCAAATACGGTAACTTTGATGGTCAGCTTCTTTTGGTCGTCGCTTATCTTTTCTATTACTCCGTCAAAATCGCTGAATGCTCCAGAGATGATCTTTATCATGTCACCAGGGAGGAATTTTTGCTGATTTGATGATTCTGTACCACGTTCGTTCATACCAAGCAATCTTTCTACTTCATTTTCCGGCAGAGCTTGCGGCTTTTTCCCAGCGCCCAAGAAATTGGTTACTCCTGGTAAACCCTTGATATAGGTAAATACCTCGGGAGTCAGATCAGCTTCTATGATAATATAGCTGTTGAAAAGCTTCTTCTCTCGCTCTACTTTTTTGCCTTCCCGAAAATGGAAAGTCTTTTGCAGAGGGATCAGAATCTGTCCGATTTTATCTTCCAGAGCAGTGCCTACAATGCCTTTTTCGATTGTCTCTCGTATCTTGAACTCATGCATTGCATAAGTATGAACCACATACCATTTCATCAAATTAACCTTTTAGTAAAAGCGTTTGTATTACATAGCTAAAGCCCATATCCACCAGGGATAGGAAAATTGCTACAATTATCGACATGACGATTACAACTGTTGTGCCTTCCTGCAAATCTGCCCGGGTCGGCCAGCTTACATAAGACATCTCTTTTTTTACACTCTTAAAGAATTCAACTGTCTTTTTGAACATAATCTCTCTCTTTGTTTAAAATTAATGGCAGGCCCGGCAGGACTTGAACCCGCAACCCCTGGTTTTGGAGACCAGTGCTCTACCAATTGAGCTACAAGCCTGCATTAACTTCATTTATTTTGTTTGCTTGTGATTGGTGTGCTTTCTGCAAGTGGGGCAATATTTCTTGTAGGAAATTCTACCCGGCTGATTGCGTTTGTTCTTTGTGGTAGTGTAGTTTCTATTCTTACACTCTTCACAAGCTAAAGTTACTGTGTCTCTCATTATTTCTCCGCTTATTCGAATACTTTCGCAACAACGCCAGCACCAATAGTTCTGCCACCTTCACGGATAGCATAACGCAGACCTTGCTCCATCGCGATCGGAGTGATCAATTCTGCTGTTACTGTGACGTTATCGCCGGGCATAACCATCTCTACACCTTCGGGAAGGGTAAGTGAGCCGGTTACATCGGTTGTTCTAAAATAGAATTGTGGTCTGTATCCGCTGAAGAAAGGCTTGTGACGTCCACCTTCATCTTTGGTCAGCACATAGGTTTCACCATTAAATTTGGTGTGAGGTGTGATCGATTTTGGCTTCGCCAAGACCATTCCACGCTCGATATCTGTTTTGGCCATACCGCGCAGCAAAAGACCTACATTGTCGCCTGCTTCACCTTGATCCAACAATTTGCGGAACATCTCTACTCCGGTACAAACAGTGGTTACGGTGTCTCTGATACCTACACGTTCGATCTTTTCGCCTACTTTTACGATTCCGCGCTCGATCTTACCTGTAGCAACTGTTCCACGACCCTGAATAGAGAATACATCCTCTACGGGCATCAGGAAGGGTTGGTCGGTTGGACGGTCGGGAAGTGGGATATAAGCATCTACTTCATCCATCAATTTCTGGATAGCTGCTTCGCCTTCAGGCTCGCCGTTCAGGCCTTTCAGAGCTGAACCGGTTATGATCGGAATGTCATCGCCGGGGAATTCATATTCGTCCAACAACTCTCTGACTTCCATCTCTACCAGTTCCAAAAGTTCTTCGTCATCTACCAAGTCGGCTTTGTTCAAAAATACTACCATAGCTGGCACACCAACCTGACGAGCCAACAAAATGTGCTCGCGAGTCTGAGGCATGGGGCCGTCGGCAGCTGAAACTACCAAAATAGCTCCGTCCATCTGAGCCGCACCGGTGATCATGTTTTTTACATAATCGGCGTGACCGGGGCAATCTACGTGAGCATAGTGACGATTGTCTGTCTCATACTCAACGTGAGCTGTAGCGATAGTGATGCCACGCTCTTTCTCTTCGGGAGCATTATCGATGCTATCGAATGATTGGAAAGCTCCACCGTTCTTCTTGCTTAAATAAAGCGTAATAGCCGCAGTTAATGTGGTTTTACCATGGTCAACGTGACCAATTGTTCCAATATTAACATGAGGTTTACTTCTTACAAATTTTTCCTTAGCCAT
>JAWOEN010000064.1:0-8728 GCA_046482725.1 Cloacimonadales bacterium (SeqCode) | reverse complement strand
ATACTCATGAGAGTATCTGGAACAAGCTGAGCAAGAGCCAACAAGCAAAGGCCATGGAATTGATGCAGGATTGTGACGGCAATCGCAGAAATCATCAAAAGATAAAACCGAAGAGAATGTAGAAAAGAAATCCCCCTAAAAAAAATAGCGGCAACCTTCGGGTTGCCGCTATTTTTATCTATTTTAGCATCGTGCTCAAATGATCTCGCAGATGTTTTAGATCATTGATTATCTTTTTTTTCTTATCGATATCTTCATCGATAAAGCTCAATTCCAATTGCTCCAAAGGCTCTTTTTTCTTAGAAGCTTTCAATCTTTTTCTGGCGCCATCGATGGTAAATTTTTGTTCATACAGCATATAGCGGATTTTCTTGATTGTCTCGATATCTTCCGCCGTATAGCGTCGATTGCGGTTCTGATTTTTGCGCGGCTTCAATTGAGGAAACTCTTTTTCCCAATATCTGAGAACATGCGCTTTCAGGTTCAAAAGATTACATACTTCACCTATCGTATAATAATATTTCGTCATTTTTTTATCCTTCCATAGATTACCATAATGATTATGTACAGAGCCAAAACTGTGCAGGCAAGAGGAAACAGAGTGAAATATTTTGTAAAGAAAGAAATTTCCTGAGAGATTATTATCGGATGCGTCAGCGTGGTTTTAGCAAAAAGCTTGGTGCTGGCCGAGATCTTTCCCAGCGGGTCTACGACCAGAGAATAGCCTGTGTTGGCAGCCCGAAAGATCGTACGCCGAATCTCCACAGCACGGAACTTGGTGAGCATAGCGTGCTGATATGTGCCCACAGAACGTTTGAACCAAGCATCGTTGGTAAGATTTACCACAAAATCGACCGGCTGCTGCATAATCTGGCGCGTCAGGTAAGGAAAAGCAATCTCAAAGCAGATGAGAGGCGAGTAGGTATAAGAACCTAGCTGATAATAATGCGGTTTTTCACCGTAAGAAAAATTGGCCTGCCCCAGCTGGATATTCCACAAAATTGGGAAAATATCTAGAAAGGGAATGCGCTCGCCGAAAGGAACCAAAAACATCTTATCATAAGGTTCTGCAAAGCTGCCATCCGGATGAAAGAGAGTGGCGGAATTGAAAAACTGATATTTTTCGCTATGCTCTGGCGGGGCAAATTGGTAGCGGGGAACTCCGGAAAAGATATCGATTTGATGCTGAGCTGTCTGCTTTCTCAAAAAGCGGCTGAATTTGCTGTTGCGCTGGAGAAGATAATCTGGTAAGGCTGATTCCGGCCAGATAATCAGAGCAGGATTTTGTGCAGCAGCTTCAGCAGTTAGCCTCTGATAATCAGCCAAAGTAGAATCAGCAGCAGCCGGATCCCATTTGGCAGTTTGTGGGATACTGGCTTGCACGAGCGAAATATTTTCCGTAGAGGTTTCCAAACTGATAGTTTGCATCCGATAGTAACCATAGCCCCACCAAAGTAGTGCTAATCCAAGTAAAAAAAAGATAGATTTTTTGCTGATAAAAAGCACGCGAAAGAGCAGATAACTAGCAAGCAAGGTCAAGATCGAGACTAGATATACGCCTCCCAGATCAGCGACTTGGATCAGTGTCTCATATTCAGCCAAGGAATAGCCCAGGTTGAACCAGGGAAAGCGAAATTCAGTAAAATTCTGAAGATACTCGAAAATCATCCAAAAAGTTATCAGAGCAAGATTTGTATATTTGGGCGCATATTTTCTCACCAGATTGATTGCGGCAAAGAGCAACGAGAAATATACACCGAAAAGAACAAAGAGGCCCAAAAAACCACCGATCGTAACTAGGGATATCCAGTGCAGTGCCAGCAAAGTGTAGGTAGTGCTAAAGGTAAGTGCCGAAAGAATAAGGGCGCGCGTTTTGTGTACTTGCCTGAAAAGTAGAAAAAGGGGAATAAAACTGAAAAAGGCTAAAAATCCCAGCTGCCAATCCAACCGACTGAGCGCTAAAAACAATCCGGCCAGCCAGGCTAAAAGAATATTTTTGTCGTGGAAGATGCTAAATTTTTCGCGCATATTTCATCTCTATGATCGATATCTCATCTGTGCGAAGTAAAATGATCAGATCATTTACAGCGCAGCAATTGATGATTTCACTGGGCGAGATAGCAAATTTCTGCGAGCTGGCTTGATGTGTGAAATAATATTTATCAAGCTGAAATTTCTGATGCTGATCCAAAAAAACGAAACCCGGCAAGACTTCCAGTTCCTGACCAAAAGTGTTGAAAAAAAATGTTTGGTCCAAAAGGGAATCATAAAGATAGATTTTGTTTTTGTAGCGGCTGATTTGGGTAGGTTGCTGGAAACTAAATTTTCCAAAAGAGATAAGATCACTCTCTGCAAGTGGATCTACAACGAAAACCTCGTTGCTGGCTTCATCGTAGACAAAGATGGTTTCATCGTTGCTCTGTAGCAAAAGAGCCGGTTTAGAGATCTCTTTGAGCTGAAATTGAGAGAGTAGGCTACCATTTTGGTCGTAGCGATAAATGATGCGGCGAAATCCATCCAGAGCCAGTAAATTGCCGGCAGGTGAAAGTGCGATATCGCTGAGTTTATTAAAATTGGTCGCAGTGAAGCCGAGGCGTCCGATCGAATTTATTCTTTGATTTTGGCGATAGATAAAGATCTGATTATTGCTCATCACAAAAGTGGTTTGCGAGATTTTATCGTGAACTGCTTTTTGGACAGGGAAATTGATGGGGATATTGAGGATTTCGTTAGCTGCGAGCGGATCTAAGATAGTGGGCTGAGTTTCAATGGAGCTGCAGCTGGGAAGGCAGAGCAGCAGGCAAAGCGCCCAAGCGACAAAAAGCTGATCATAAAGAGGAAAGCGTGAAATATTTTTGTTTTGCATAAAAAATGCCTTTAGAGATTACGATTTATTCTGAGATCTTTCAGCTTGCCTTGGATGGTAGTTTTTCCCTGCCAAGTATTAAAATCGAGGGAATAGGCAATATTGATATTGGAACCTTTTTTCAGCATTGGCAGATAATCTCCCAGATTGAATCCGATCAAATCGAGATGACAGCCATCTTTGATCACTTTTAGCTTCAGATGATTTTGTCCCACATTGTAGGGAAAACCCTCGATAGTGACATTTCTGCTGAAGAAGGTGGGGCGCATATTGCCGGGACCGAAAGGGGCAAACCTATTGAGCCACTGCAATAAATTGTCGTTAATATCAAAGAGTTCCAGTTCCATATCTAGTTTCAGAGGCGGAACCAGCTGCTCTTTGGTAATATTATTTTTGATATAGTGCGAAAGCTTGTTTTCGAAGATATCCAGATATTCCGGTACGATTGATAAGCCGGCTGCATATTTGTGCCCGCCAAAAGTTTCCAGATAATTTTCTACCGAACTTAGCGCGGAAAAGAGATCAAAGCCGTGGATGCTTCGGCCGCTGCCACTGCCGATGCCATCGTGAAACGAGATCATGATCGAGGGGCGGTAATATTTTTCTACCAGCTTGGAAGCTACGATGCCAATCACGCCCGGATGCCAATCGTCGGAAGAGACGATTAAGCAGGGTGTATTTTCCAGATCTTTATATTTTTTTTCGATGATTTCACAAGCTTCCCGAAAAGTTTTCTGATCTTCTTGCTGACGCAGAGAGTTTTCGCGCTCGATGATTTCCGCCAGCTCTTCACTGCGCTTGCTGTCATTTGCTATCAGCAGCTCTACTGCACGCAAAGCACTGCCCATCCTGCCCGCTGCATTGATGCGCGGAGCCAAACTAAAAACGATGTCGCCAGAATTTAATTCTTTCTGAGATAAGCCTGAAATATCGATCAGCGAATTTAAACCAATATTATGTTTTTTCGCCAGATGACTCAAGCCGATGCTGGCAAAATTTCTATTCTCTCCGGTCAACGGCACAATATCGGCAATGGTGCCCAGCGCTACCAGATCGATATATTTGTTTACCAGCTCCAAGCTATCGATGCCAAAATGTTTGTAGACTGCCATCAACAGCTTATAGGCCACTCCCACTCCGGCCAAATCACGATAGGGATAGGGACAATTTGCTACTTTGGGATTAATTATAGCAATCGCTTCGGGCAATTCCTCTTTGGGATTATGGTGATCTGTGATAATGATATCCATTCCCAGCTCGTTGATATAATTTACCTCTTGAAGAGCACTGATCCCACAATCGACACTGATAATCAGGGAAGTATCATTGTCTTTTATCTGGTCAATACTGGCGTTGGATAGTCCATAGCCATCGATCATGCGGTGGGGAATATAGAAATCTATCATGGCACCGATTTTGTGCAAGCCCAGATAGAGCAGCGCTGTGGAGGTGGTGCCATCCACATCATAATCACCGAAAATAGTGATAAACTCTTTATTTTTGATCGCTCGCTCGATGCGCTCGACAGCGATCTGCATATCACTAAAGAGAAAAGGATCATGCGCCTCAGATAGATCTGGCTCGAAAAATTGCTTTATCTCCGAGATATCGGTTAATCCTTTTCTGACCAACATTTCAGCAATCATGTCAGGGCATTTTATTTCTGTAGTTATTATTTTTTTCTGTGCTAACTGCTCAGGGTTGAGCTCGGAAACAATTTGCCATTTCTTTTGCATATTACATCCTTTTCCTAAATATTAAAAATTTTTCCAAAAAAATATTATAGATAAATAATTGTCAAAGAAGATAATAAGCCGAATCCTGTAAGCCTGCCTAACAGGCAGACCCAATGTTTATTTATCTGGATCAGATATTGCTATTTTCATCCAAGATGAAAGTCATCGAGTGACCTGATTCTAGCTGCCTACCCGAAAGTGATCTGGAGCGAGCAACTCCGCACTTCCCTATTTGGCATTGCACCGGATAAGGCTTTCCTGTCATTCTGCTTCACAGCAGAACCCGGTAGTCTCTTACACTACCATTTCACCCTTATCCCGAAGTTTTTCGGGACGGTTTGTTTCTGTGGAGCTAGCTTTGCATCGCTGCAACTTCCGGTTAGGAAGTATCCTGCTCTTTGGTGTTCGGACTTTCCTCTCACGCTTTGATAAGCGCAAGCAAACATTTAATCTTCTTTGACAATCTTAAAAAATTAGCTTAATTATCTGAATCAGAATCATTGAAAACTAACATTCTGCCACAGTTTTCACAATTGATAATCTTGTCTGCTTTTTTTAATTCTATCATTAATTGCGGACGCAAAATATAGCCACAGCCTCCACATTTATCAGTGTTGTTATAGACCACTGCTTTGCGATTTCTACCTTTGATCAAGGCAGCGTAGCGTTTTACTACATGTCTGGGAAGCTGATGAGCCAGAGCATTTCTTTTCGCTCTTTTTTCCTTGATCTCCAAAGTAACTTTATCGATCTGCTGATTGATCTTGTTTTCATTGGCTTTCAATTCTGCTTGTGCTTCAGCTTGGATTTTCTTTTCCATCTCAAAATGCTTTTTTAGTAGGTTTTCATCCTCCATCATTTGCAGGATCTCATCATCTATCACAGAATTCTTTTTTTCCAGATGGCTCACTTCGCTGTTGAGGGCTTTGTACTCTTTGTTGGTCTGAACATTTAGCAGCTGGTTTTTGTATTTCCCCATTTGCTCTATGTTACTTTTGATCTCCAATTCTTTCAGCTTTTGAGTTTTTTTATTTTCGTCCAGCTTAGCTTGGGTTTCTTCCACCTCTTCATCTGCATTCTTCACTGCCAGCTTCATCCCACTAAGTTGCTTGGGAAGAGATCTGGTAAGTTCGATTTTTTGCGATATCACATCATCAAGCTTCTGCATCTCGATCAATGTGTGAAGTTGTTCATTCATAAAACCTCCTTGTTCTAGATAGGGGGCAAAAACATTTTTGCATAAAAAAAAGCATTTATCAGGACTGATAAATGCTTGCTAATTTCCCAAAAAGAAATTACTGCTTTTCACGATCTTATTTTTTGCTTGTACCACCATATTCACCTTTTCTTTTTTTGTTTTCAAAAAAAATATTTAGCAAAATACTGTCAACTCTGTTTTAGTAGATAGAGATCAACTTAACTGATTCTTTTGCTTAGAATTATCTTAATGCAGAGCAAAACTTCTTTAGCAAATTGGCTGTCTTACTTGTCCGATTTAGCAATTTCGTAGATAAAATCTTTGCTAATTTCAGTCACCTGGTGAGTTTGATTATAAATTCTCAAATAGCTGTTGGGATAAACTTCCTGACGTATGTGAATGGTTTTGGGCTCAGGCTGGGAGAGGGAGTCGAGAACTTTTTGCAAATATTGATTTTCCAGATTTTCCAATTCAGTTTGCATCTCTTTTAGCTCAATTTCATCTATTTCGTTTTGGCGAGCTTTGATCTGGCTTTGCAATAGTTTGATCTGTTCTTTCAGATAGGGAGAGATCGCGATTTCGGCTGAGGTGGGTTCGGATTGTTGGTTGCCCAAGACAGCGATCTCTATTTTTTGGCCGCTGGCCGTGCTGCCGGCCTCGATGCTACTATTTTCTGTTCCGACAATTTCTGCTTCAGCTGCTAATGTACAGTACTTGCAGTTATCGAAAGTGATGCTGCCTCGAGAAAATATGCTCGAGCGGCTGGCGTGTAAAAACTTGATATTACCCGTTACATAAATGCCTTGAGCGCAATTGACGATATCTCCATAAACGGTCAGATCTCCATTCACCATCAGCTGTGATGAATTTATTTCGCCATTGACAATTAGATTGGTTTCATAGCTCAGTTTTTTGTCGATGATGCTGTCGAGAGTTGTTTCGGAGAGAATCGAGATGACTTTATCTTCATTGATAATGGGAATACCGGTGGCAGCAGCTACGATTTCGTTGTTTTCATTTAACTGACAGTTGTTGCCACAATAGAGTCTGGGCTCAAATTGGTAGTCGTCTGCTTTGCTTTCGGAGCCGAAAATATTTTTCCCGATAATGGTGGGTTCTGCGCTGGGTAAAATCTTGGCCAATAAGCTATTTTGTTTGACGCTTTTCTTATCATCGGGGTCGAAATAGAGTTGGAAGCTGGGTTTGGGTGGCAAGGCAGAGCCTTTGGCAATCAAAAAAGCTTTACCCCGTTTTTTGCTCAAAGCAGATTTTTCATTTTCCGCTTTAGCGTTTTCAAAGCCGTAGCGAATGCCGGTCATGTTCAAAAATTCGATCAACTCATTTTCATCGATCATCTCGGCGGAATCCAAAATTGTCAGCCAAGCATAATTATTATCCGGGCTTATTTCCAATTCCATACTCTTCTGTTTGTTCAAAATTTTTCTATTTTCAGCCATTTCTATTATCTCCTGTATCAAACAAAATTTATCTCAACTATAAAAGTCAACAATTTTAATATTTTATGCTTCAGCAGTTGACAGTTTCATCGCAACAATTTTTATGCAACCTGAAAAACCCAAAGGAGTGTGAAATGAGTTCAACAGCAGTATTAGGATGCATGTGGGGCGATGAAGCAAAGGCAAAAATAGTAGATGTGCTGGCAACAGACGCCGACATGGTCGTCAGGTTTCAAGGTGGAAACAATGCCGGGCATACTATAAAATTGGGCGAGCAGAAATATGTATTTCACTTGGTGCCCTCAGGAATTTTGTATCCTGATAAAGAATGTGTATTAGGTAGTGGCGTAGTAATCGATATTGCTGCTATGAATGAAGAGATAGAGAAGCTGAAAAAGCAGGGTGTGGTTTTTGCCGGCAGATTTTTCATAGATCCGCGGGCGCAAATCGTCTTGCCTATCCACAAAGAGCTGGATGCTGGTAAAGAAGAAGATCGCCAGCAAAAAATCGGCACAACTCGCCGCGGTATTGGGCCTTGCTATTCTGATGCTATTGCCCGAGTTGGCATCCGCTTTGGTGACCTTTTTCGTCCACAATATCTGAGCGAAAGATTGCAGAATAATTATACTTATCACGAGCAGAAAGATGTGGATGTGGAGAAAGTGGCAGCAGAATTGATGAAAAATGCTGAGCCCTTACGAGAGTGTATGAAGCAAGTGCCATATTATTTGGCAAATTCCCGTGATAAAGAGATATTGTTTGAAGGTGCTCAGGGTTCTCTGCTCGATGTCTATTTTGGCAGCTACCCATTTGTTACCTCTTCCCACACGATTTCCGGTGGTATCTCTATCGGAGCCGGATATCCTCACAATAAAATCGATAAAGTGGTGGGAGTCTATAAAAGCTATTTCACTCGAGTGCCGCGATGCTTGAGGCGCTTGTACTTGCCGCACAGGCACTCGTAGTCCTTGATCGGACCAAAGACCGCGGCGCAGAAAAGCCCTTCCCGCTCCGGCTTGAAAGTCCGGTAGTTGATGGTTTCGGGCTTTTTGACCTCACCGAAGGACCAGGACTTGATCAGCTCGGGAGGAGCCAGCCCGATTCGAATGGCATCGAAATCGGTAATCTGGTTCTGACGCTTGTATAGATTGAACAGGTCACGCATGTTCTTGCACTCCTCCTGGGATCAGGACTCTTCGAGTTCGATGTTGATGCCGAGCGAACGGATTTCCTTGACCAGCACATTGAATGATTCCGGCATGCCGGCCACCATCTGGTTGTTGCCGTCGACAATCGATTTGTACATCTGGTTGCGGCCCTGCACGTCGTCGGACTTGACGGTGAGCATTTCCTGCAGGGTGTAGGCAGCGCCGTAGGCTTCCAGGGCCCAGACCTCCATTTCGCCGAAACGCTGACCGCCGAACTGGGCCTTGCCGCCCAGCGGCTGCTGGGTGACGAGGCTGTACGGCCC
>JAWOEN010000050.1:0-4174 GCA_046482725.1 Cloacimonadales bacterium (SeqCode) | reverse complement strand
GGAAAAGAGAAGAATTTTCAACGAACCCCAGTTAAATAGTCCTACGGAATTTCACCCCCGTTAAATAGAAGAGATTTCACCGGGCAGGCCTGCAATTTCCTTCAGGAAATTGGCGTGAACGAGTTAATTCTGGCTGCGACAGAATTTACGGTTCACCTCTACGTTGATACTCCAAACTGTTAATTGCAGTAATTTTTTTGCTGGCCAGTGAGGTTTTAAGTTACTGCTGGTTCATCGGAATGTTTCATCTGCTTTTGATCAAGACCAGAAGACTGGAGATTAATTTATTATTTCTTTTCTACGAGTAAAGTAATGGACCAAAAAAAACTTCTTGACCAATAATCTGCCAGAAATTTAAAGGTTAGTAAATACTAACAAGGAGTTGAATATGATATTGAGTAAGCGGCAAGAACAAATTTTACAAGTATCGATAAAAATTATTGCAACGCAAGGTATCCAAAATTTCACTACCAAAAACTTAGCGAAAGAGATCGGAATATCTGAGCCTGCACTATATCGGCATTATAGAAATAAATTGGCGATTATGAAAGGAGTAATTCGCTACTTCAGGATAACGATGAAACCGGCTTTTCAGCAAGTAGAAACAGCAGAAAAATCTCTGGAAAAACTTGAAAGCTTCTTTTTGAATCATCTACAGATCTTTAATCAAAACCCGCATATTGCCAAAGTAATTTTCTCAGAAGCAAATTTTCAAAACGAAGAAGAACTAATTAATATGATGAACAGCATAATGAACCAATCCCAGCAGAAAATCAGAGAGATGATCGGGCAAGGCCAGCAGTCGGGGGAGATCAGTAAAGCTGTCAATTCCTTGAATCTAAGCCGAATAATTATCGGCACTCTACGTTTTTTGATTATCCAATGGACCATGTCAGGTCTGGTATTTGATCTGGAGGCCGAAGGAAATGCTCTTTGGCAAGATATAAAAAACTTAATTATGGACAAATAAGTTTTTTTATCTAGATTACAAGTTAGCAAACACTAACACGGAGGAACTATGGAAAATATGTTGAGTAAAATTTTGAGATATCCCAAAACTGTGCTGATCAGCTTACTGATAATTACGCTGCTCTTTTTTTGGGTGATGCGGCAAAATAGTCGGATGGAAACAGATTTGGATGAGTATATGCCCCAAAATCATCCAGCCTTCATTTTCAGTAATGAGATGGAAGAAATATTTCAGATCAAAGATGGAATTATCATCGCGATCGAAAATGATGCTACCATTTATCAAACCAGTACTTTGCAAAAAATCAAAGATTTGACCAAAGCCTTGGGTAAAATGCCGGAGATAGAAAAATCTAATATAACCTCCTTGTACACAGCTGACAATATTATCGGTAGCGAAGATGGGATGGAGGTGGAAGCATTTTACAAGCAAGTTCCTCAGGACAAAGCTAATCTAGCGAAGCTACGCCAAAATGTACGCAGTAATGAGATGGTTTATGGCAGGATCGTTTCTGAAAACGAAAATGTAACTGTCATCATTGCCGAGATCGAGGATGATGTTTTTAGTCAGAAATTCTATAATGATATTTTGGAATTGGTCAGAACTTTCGAGGGACCAGAAAAACTCTACGTAGCAGGTAGCCCTATTGTGGAAGGTACGATGGCACAGCTGGGTCCCAAAGATATGGCGCAGATGGTTCCGCTGGTGATGCTGGTAATTATTTTGGTGCTCTTGGCAATTCTGCGAAGTCTAAAAAATACCATATTCACTCTATTGGTTGTTACTTTCAGCGTGATCTGGGCTTTTGGTTTGATGGCTGCTTTCAGTATTCCTGTTTATGCTGTTTCCACGATGATTCCCGTAATGTTGATTGCCATCGGGGTGGCTGATGGAATTCATCTTTATAGTCATCTCAACCTCTATTTACAAAAAAATCCCACGGCCAGCAGAAAATCAGCCGTGGAAGATATGCTGAAAGAGATGTGGAAACCTGTGGTCATGACTTCAGTGACCACTTCGGTTGGTTTCTTTTCATTGCTTACCTCAGAGGTTTATCCTATCAAATATTTCGGTTTGTTCACCGCTTTTGGGGTTAGTGCTGCCATGCTTTTTTCACTTTTATTGATTCCGGCGGCAATCTTAGTTTTTGGTTATACCAAACCCAAACCAGTCAGTGCTAAGAAAAAATCACAAACTCCACTAGCCTATCGCTTTGCTGAGTCTGTTATCAAATACAAGCTGCTGACCCTGCTACTCACGATCGTAATTTTAGCGATTTCAATCTATGGAATTACCCAAGTTTGGATCAATTCAAGCTTCTTGGATAAGTTTGAAAAAGATAGTGAGATTGTGCTAACTGATAAATTTATCAATGAGAATTTTGGTGGAACCAGTACGTTAAATCTTATTTTGCAGGGTAAAGATAAAGATATTATCAAATCGCCGGCTGTGCTAGTTTTGATCGATGCTTTGCAAGGCGAGGTGGAAGAGAAATTAGCTGTTGTGGGAAATTCATTTTCCTTGGCAGATTATATGAAGCGCATGAACAAAGTAATGCATGCAGATCAGGAAGAATATAATAGGATTCCGGTTTCACGAGAGCTGAATGCTCAATATCTTTTACTCTATGAAATGAGTGGAGATCCTGAAAATCTCTGGAAGTTGGTGGACTATGATTATCAAACTACCAATGTCACGATCCAACTAAAAAGCGATAATTCCAAGGCAATTAATAGTGCGATAGCTGTGGTTGAGGAATTTCGGGATGATTTTGCCGAGCATGATATTAGTTTGGAGTATGCCGGCTCAGGATACAAGGCCTTGGTCTTTACCGATCTAATATTGGAAGGTCAGATCAAGAGTTTGGTTATCTCACTTTTTATCATCATCTTGCTTCTGGCTTTGATGTTTAAGAATTTCACAGTAGGACTAATTGGCTCTGTTCCTATTATCATTACTGCTATCATCAGTTTTGGTGTAATGGGTTTGCTGAATATTCCGCTGAGCACAACTACAGCACTTATTTCCAGCATCGCAATCGGAATTGGGATAGATTATGCAGTTCATTTTATCGAGAGATATCGCATCTATGCCTTGGAAACTGGCGATAAACAGATAACTCTGCAAAAGACAATGCATCACTCGGGAAGAGCAATCATCTTCAACGCCACAGTGGTAATTGCCGGATTTTTGGTTCTGCTCTTTTCAGTCTTCCCACCCAATCGCAGTTTGGGAGCCTTGGTTTCACTAAACATGTTTATCAGCTTTTTGGGAACAGTTACTGTGATGTATCTATTACTTTATAAAACCAATCTGTTTTTTTCCAAAAAAGATAAAAGGCTGAAATAATGAGTACTGTTCTTATCATCAATGGGTTGGGATTAGTGGCACTGTTGATTTCGCTGCTGAAAGATGTCAGTAAAACCAAAAGATCTCTATTGATCGCTGTTAAGAGTTTGCTAAAAATTGTGCCATCGATTCTAGCCATCATCTTGTTAATCGGCTTGATTTATGGACTGTTTGCCGATAAGATCGAACTACTTTTTGGCGAACAAAGTGGCTTGAGTGGTTTTTTCCTAATTGCCATCATGGGAGCAATTTTACATCTACCATCTCTTTTAGCCTTTCCGTTGGCCAGCTCATTTTTGGCTGAAGGCGCCAGCTATAGTGCAGTGGCAGCTTTTATAACCACGCTGACGATGATCGGAATCGTAACGCTGCCATTGGAAATAGAGACGATGGGTAAAAAATTCGCCCTTTGGCGAAATCTATTAAGTTTTGTCATGGCTCTGATTATCGCGCTGATAATGGGAGTGATCTTATGATAAAGCATAATAAAGAGTCCCAGAACAAGAAGCGTAAGGATTGGATCTTTTTGTTATCTATCGGCTTACTTACAGTAGTTGTTCTGTATTTCATCCCAACTAAAGCAGATAAGATAATCCAAACATCGCTTGAATATCTAAAGCAAATGTCACTAATTTTTCCCGCCGTTTTAATCTTAATGGGATTGTTTTCGGTTTGGATTTCTCAAGATTTTGTCATTTCGCATTTGGGAGATAGGTCTGGTCTAAAGGGAATAATGATCTCTTTTCTTTTGGGAGCATTACCCACAGGCCCCGTTTATGTCGCTTTTCCTTTGGCACAAGCATTGCGCCAAAAGGGAGCCAGCTATACAAATATTGTAATATTTCTCTCAGCCTG
>JAWOEN010000041.1:0-7069 GCA_046482725.1 Cloacimonadales bacterium (SeqCode) | reverse complement strand
ATTGAAGCTGCAAAAACAAGGAATTTTAAATACTTTATAATGTGATTATAGCTAAATTTAGAATTTATAATTACAAATATAAGCACCATTGGAGTAATTATCACGGTAAAAAAAAGTTGAATCCCTTCTGTAAAAACCATTGCTTTTATGGTTGCGACTATCCCGAAGAAAAAGACAATCACAAATGATTTTAAATATGGAAATTCAACAGAATAATCTTCACTCCAAATTCTATGCAGAATAAAAAGTAAAAAAAATACAGCAATAAACGTATAAAAAAGATAATTAGCCGGTCTGATATAGATAAAAGTAAGGGGTATTAAAAAAGAAAAAACGGAAATCTTATTAAAGATAAAATAAGCAGCAAAAATTAGCATTATTCCAAGAATTTTTAATATCGTACTCAGCCCAAGTGTTTGGCCTTTATCTGCAAAATACAAAGATAAGATACTAAAAATAACAATTGCTAGCAACCTGCCTGACCAGTCGGATAATTTCTTTTTAACTGAATAACTCATTTTTAAATCGCAATAATTGAGTGTTATGATTATGTAGTAAGTGTATAAATAACACCAAAACGGAGCTAAATATGATAGCTAAGACAAATGCAATTACACATAACTGAGCCCGTTTGGGTCGTAATCTCTGTCCGGCTGGCTTGGCAAGATCAATGACTTCGATAGTCGATAGATCTTTGACCTCTTCTATCTTGGCATTTTCGTATTGAGGATAGAGAAATTCGAAAACCTTCTGACGTAGGTCAAGCTCTGTTTGCAAGCGCATTGATTGCACTCCTAGATCGGCAATCTCATCCAAATTGAATAAATAGCTAGCATCACCACTAGTTGTTTTCAATTGAATAATCTTGGAATTGATAATATTTACTCGCTCCTCGATAGCCTGATATTTGGGGTTTTCCACTCCAATAGTCTTAGCAATATACTCTTTCTCCATCTCTAGTGTAGTTTTCTCAGCTTCCAATTTGGCATAGATCTCTACAGCAGCACTCACCTGCTCATTCATGCCAACAACTTTATTTTCCACTTGGAAAGCTAGTAGCTGTTGTATCAAGTCTTCTATCTCAGCTTCTACTTCCGCTAATCTTTTTTCCAGAAATTCTCGTTTTTCACGTCCTTTACTTTTGCTGGTACTTTGGTTATATATTTCTATTTTATCAATAAAATAATTCGCAATCTCGGCAGACATATATTTATCCTTAGATTCGATAGAGATAATGATCAGACCACTTTCTTCATCTATCGCTATAGTCCTCATCATTTCCCCAAAGGCTTCCAAGGCAAGATGCATCGCCACCAAGCTGTCAGGATCTTCTATCTCGAAGTAATCGATCAAATCAAACTTGTTGATTACATCTTCGGAAAATGTTCGGCTGTTCATCACTGTAACCAAATTGGTAGCGCTGCTACTGGTAGTTTTACCTAAAAGTGAGGATTGTAAACCAGAAAGTGAAGAGCTAAAAGAAAAATTGGACATTTCATTGTCCAAGGGCATAATAGTAGCCGTAGAGCGCCAAATCTCGGGAGTAACTAAGCTGTAAATAACAGCTGCAATACTCACAATAACGGTGGTTATAAGTATAAACTTCTTATGTTTTGCCAAGACGATGAGAACATCAAACAGATCTATCTGCTTATTTTCATTTTTATTTTCCATAAAGTTTCCTTCGCGATATATTTTTTAAATTTATGTTAAAAACTTTGCTATTTGTTATATTGTCAAACTAAATTCGCCTAATGCTACTTTCAATCGCCGCTTTTATCTGTCAGCACCTAGGCTTTTTGTCAGGAACCATCTTCAGGCGAAATAGCTTAGGCTTCGCTTGCCTGAATTTTGGTACGACGCAAGCCATTGATCCCTGCTGCCAGCATCGCCAGAAAAACCAGTGAAAAGATCACGGAAAATGAGAGCTCCAAATCTAATAAGATACCGAAAGCCAACGGGCCGACTGAGGTGCTGAGCACCATCACTGTGGTGAAAATACTGCGAATCTGTCCGATCACCTTCACGCCATAGATTTCTGCTACCATGGCGCTGCGAATGGTGCTGCCGGCGCCGCTACCCACTCCCATCAGAGCCAAAGCCAGCGGATAGATGAGCGGATGCCGAAAGAGGATCAATACCAATAATCCCAAGAGATAGGGAACTAAAAAATAGGGAAACAATTTGCGACCAGACCAGCGATCTACCAGCGAGCCAACGCCCAGCATGCCCAAAGCATTGGCCAAAGCGTAAAAGGAGATCGAGCTGGCTACCCAGGCCGGGCTCCAGCCTTTGGCAGCTCCCAATTTTAGTTGGAAGAAGAAAAGCGCTGTGTTGGCAAATCCCAGCATAAAAGCGATCGGGGTGATCACCCAAAAATTTCGGTTGCGCAGTTCTCGGGCAATATTGATTTTTTTGATCTGCGGTTTACCGATTTTAGCAGCATTCCCACTTTTATGCATCACTCTTTCCGATCTGTTCAGCAGCCAAAAAGAGAGTGGCGCCAAAACCAGAAAAGAGCTGACTGCCGAGAGACGTAAAGCTCCTCGCCAGCCGAAACTTAAGATCAGAAATGAGATAATAATCGGCAAAATTGCTTCTCCGGCCGGATAGCCCAAACTAGCCAAACTAATAGCTTTACCTCGATGGCGCTCGAAATATTTGGCCATGGTCGAGATAGAGGTGTGCCCCATCAGACCTTGCCCGAAAAGACGCAGTCCATAAAAGGCAATTACCACCATGATCACATGGTAGGAAAAAGAGAGCAGAAGTAGCATTAACGACAAACCCAAAATAACGATCAAACTGTAATAGCGGGTGGGGATTTTATCGAAATATCCTCCGGCCCAGGGCAAAGTGAGCCCGCTACTCAGCGTAGCAATGGCATAGATCGAGCCAAATTGTGTATTGCTGATCTGCAAAAATTTCTCGATCGAAGGCACATAGAGCGAAAGCAGAAATGTTTGCCCGAAACTGGAAAAAAAGGTTAGGATAATCCCAAACGCTATCAGATTGAGATTATTCTTGAGGAAATCTTTCACGATGTATGGTAACTCCTTGCTTTTATTGATATTAATGCAGACAGCCTTAACTTATCAGGTGGTTTGTCAGTCAAGCGAAATAGCTGGCTAGCTTGGAAAGTAAGCAATAAAAAAGGCGCAGCAAATTGCTACGCCTTGATATTTTTACTTCATCTCTTTAGCTGCGCAAAATCCTGTCGATACCGAGCGCTGCTTTGTGTCCATCGGCAATGGCGCTGATAGCGTCGGCAGTACTATTTACCACATCACCACCGGCGAAGATTTTGTCATCATCTGTTTTCATATCTGCGGCAGTCTGCACTTTGCCCCACTGAAATTTTAGCTTCTGCTCAATCTCAGGTGGTAAGAAAGAGAAATCTCCAGCTTGCCCGATGGCCGAAATAATCGTATCAAAAGTTCTGGTAGTATCATTACCTTCTTCTATCAGCGGCTTGGGTCTGCCGCCATCTGGCTGAGCTTCCAATCTGGCATTGTTCCAAGTAAAGTCGAGCTGCTGTCCATTTGCCTTGATCTGCAGCGGAATCGCTTTGGTGATGAATTCTATCTTCTCCTCACCTGCTTCCACGATCTCTTCTTGATCGGCCGGCATATCTTGCAGGCGCCTGCGGTAAACCACTGTTACTTCGGCTCCCAGTCGCAACGAGGTGCGGGCCGCATCCATTGCCACATTACCGCCACCTACGACTGCTACTTTTTTCCCGATTTCAGGATTTTTGCCATTGGTCACATCATCCAATAATTGCAAGCCCGAGATTACTCCCGGCAATTCTTCACCTTCCACGCGCATAGCATAAGGCTTGCTCAAGCCATTGGAGAAAAATACACTCTCGTATTCCTCATACAATTTTTGGAAACTGATATCGGTTCCGACTCGGGTAGAATATCGCATTTCCACACCCAGTGAAACTATATAATCTATGTCTTTATCCAATTCAGCGTAAGGCAGACGATATTCCGGAATGCCATAACGTAGCATGCCGCCAGCTTTTTCATTTGCTTCAAAGATCGTGATGCTATAGCCCATTTTGGTAAGATAATAGGCTGCGGACAATCCACCGGGTCCAGCACCTACGATGGCGATTTTCTTGCCATTAGGCTTAAATTCATCGCCCAAAGCTTGCTTTATCTCAGCAGAATTGACGTTATCCATGATATAGCGCTTGAGCCAGCGAATAGAAATTGCTTCACCTTGATGCTCCAAAGCACAGACATCTTCACAGCGATGGGTACAGATCCGTCCGCAACTGTTGGAGAAAGGATTTGTCTGATAAAGCAAACGCACAGCTTGCTCCAGATCATCTTCCCGAATAGCTTTGATGTAATCCGGGATATCCATGTGAGCCGGGCAAGTTGCGACGCAAATACCACATTCCACGCAACGATCTGCTTCGCGTTGTGCTTCATATTTGCTGTAGCCCTTTACCATTTCGATAAAACTATTTTTACGCTCGGCAGCTTCCAACCTGGGCATGGGAATTCGATCATATTCCAAAATCGCATAATTTTCCGGTCGTTTGTAGCCCAAAGCATTTTTGTCCCAGCTTTTGTTATCCACTCCGGGAGTGAAAACAAATTTGTCAGCCAGATCTTCGCCACCTTCTTCCACCCAGATATATTCATTACTCATCGTCAGCGAGCCGGTGGGACAGATGTCTACACAAAGCGCGCACCAACAGCAGCGACCATAATCTATCTGAGGTCGCAGACCGCTATCGCCATCACTGGTTTCTACGCCTGCTACTGGGATCAGATCTATCGACATATTTTGGCAAATTTCTTCACACGAGCCACAGCCGATACATTTGTCGATGTCATTGAGATGAAAGCCGCGATAGGCTGCTGCGCCGGGGCGACTTGACAAGGGTTTGCGGTTGGTATATGGTTTTTCGAAAGCTCGTTTCCAAACATAAAAGGGAGAAACTAAGTTCTTGATATTTATCATTTTATCACCTCTTTCCTATCGTTCCACTTCAGGTGGATATGTGTGCAGTGTTCCCATCAAACCGCCAATATCTGCCAAATTCAGACCCACACTCAGATGCTCCAAAAGCGCAACGGCATGAGTATAGCTGGGACCACGAACTGTGATCTTGCGCGGATATTCACTTCCATCGGAAACCATATAATAGCCATATTCACCCCGGGTAGATTCTGCTCGCACAAAAGTTTCACCAGCCGGCACTTTCCAATGCAGAGGGTTGGGAAGCTGCGCTTTTACTGCGCCTTCTGTGGGCATTTTTTCCATAATTTGTCGGATCAATGAGATCGATTGTTTCATCTCTTTGAAGCGAACTTTGAGGCGGGCCCAGCCGTCACCTCCCTCTTCTGTCTCGATCTGAAAATCTAATTGATCGTAGATCAGATAGGGAGAATCTTTCCTCACATCGCGCTTGATTCCCGAGCCGCGAGCGTTGGGACCGACTATACCAAATTGGTCGATCATCTCAGGAGTGATAATTCCCAAGCCCTGCAATCTGGCTTGTAAAACTGAATTATTCAGCATCACAATTTCAGAATCGCGGGTAATTTTTTCGCATTTTTGCAAAACAGCTTCCAATCTTGCACCAAAACCTGTTGGCAGATCACCGCGTACGCCGCCGGGCACCATATACATGTGGTAGACTCTGGCGCCGGTCATCTCTTCAAACAGATCCAAAATATAGTCACGATGCGCTATTCCCCACTGTCCGACAGAACCCAAGCCAAACATTCCGGCTTGTCCGCCCAACCACATCAGAAAGCTCGCCAAGCGCGACATTTCCAGGTTCAGGGTGCGAATCCATTTGGCTTTTTCAGGAATTTCTATGCCGGCCAATTCTTCCACAGCTGCTGAGAAAAGATATTCATTGGTATCGGGTTCAGGTACGCAGATGCGGCAAACAATGGGAAAACAATTGATATATTTCCGGCGTTCCATCAATTTCTCAAATCCACGATGTAGATAGCCCACATGAGTTTTCAGGTCGATGATTTCATCACCACTGACAGTGAGCTCCAAAGCCATATTGCCGGTTACTCCCGGATGTTGGGGACCATGCCACAGCTTCAAGTATTTATGGGAATAGAGATCATAATCTGCTTTACCATCTTTCATTGGTGGATATTTGCTTCTATCCAGATCAAACATTTTTCTCTCCTTCTTTAGCTGTCGAGTTTGCCGGATATAGCTGATGGATATCCTGCTGCAATTTCTCTTTCATATAGCGTTTGGGATCATGAGTTTTGCGTCCGGGACGATTATTGTAGGTCTGCATCGAATATTGCAGAGTATCAAAATCTTTGCGCATGGGGGGTGGACCTTCCCAACCTTCCAAGGCAAAATCTTCTTCCAGGCGAGGGCTACCGGGAAAGTTCAGACCGAACATCTCGTGCAACTCGCGCTGATAAGTGGCAACCTGGCGCCAAAGTAGATGCGCCGATTGCATTTCTGCTTGCTCGCGATCTACGAGTGTACGCACTCCGATATCACTGCTGTTCTGATGATTATGCAGCAGATAGGTGATCTGAAATTTATTATCCTCGATATAATCTACCGCTGTCATCATTACCAAATGTGTGTAGGCTTCCTGATCTCGCAAATGAACCAGAGCCGGAATCACCTTGCTCTTTTCCAATGTGATAAAAATAAGATCCGGACGCTGCTGCTGCTGTTTTAGAATTCCAAAAATCCTAGCTACTTCTTGAATAGAATCTTGTATAGTTTTCATATTTTTTCCTTCTTACCAGTTATAATCCGGCATGTCCCAATCTTTGATTATCTTTTTTTGGTTCGCTTTATAGTATTCAAAATTTTCCACATATTTATTAGCACCTTCAGCGTTGCCGGCTTTGATGCGTTCTTTTAGTTTGTCAAAACCCGCCATAATCGCTTCCGGGCGCGGCATGCAACCGGTTATGGCTACATCTACCGGGATATATTTATCGATCTGGTTGATCGTATTGTAGCTATCGAAATACATGCCACCATTGATAGCACAGCTGCAGAGCGAGATCACAAATTTGGGATTTTGCATCTGTTCATAACTGCG